>JAITDF010000427.1 GCA_031282705.1 Opitutaceae bacterium
GCAGTGGAGGCGGGATGCGGCGGGCAATCTTTCGGGAGTGCCAAGGCCCTCCGGGGCGGGCCAATAAATTGGCCCGTCAAAAGCGGGAATAAATTCCCGCACTCCATAAAAAGACCGGCAGCGTATTATGGAGTGCGGCGACTTGTCGCCGCTTTTGACGGGGCGGCGACTTTAGTCGCCGAAAGCCCGCGAAGCGGGCGCGGCGTGGCGACTTCAGTCGCCACAACGAATGCGGCGCGGGCGCCGCATTCCGCCGGTGCCACATTCCGATCGGGCGACTGAAGTCGCCCGTCCGCGACGCTCCGCGTCTTTCGGCGACTAACCCCAATACTTCTTAATTAGTGGTTAAGATGAAGGAGAGGGAGCGATGAGGGATGCTCTGGGAAGCTTGGATGGAGCGGGAGCGCAATCTGTTAGGAACTCATTTTGCGTTTAACGCCCCTGGGATTGCTTCTGTTGCGCCGGGGAGGCAGGAGGACTTCGGCAATTTCGGTGATGATGTCGCGGTGCAACCGGGCGGGCAGCCGAGGGGGAAAATCCGCCGGGTTGGCGGGCAGCTTGCGTTTCAATACCTCGATGGCATGGGTAAAACTGAACCGGTCAGGGTCCATGTCATTGGCGAGGGTGGCCTCATGCATGAGAGTCCTTGCGCAGAAGTGCGTCAGCAGGAAGGCGTAAAACTCCTGTTTGACCCGCTCCGGGGTTTTGCTGCGCAACACCACCGTGCCGCCACCAGCGGCGCGCGTTCCGGTGGAAAGTCCGCTTCCTGTCCCAAAGTTGGGTCCACCGGAACTTTTGTTTTCCCCGTGCAAGACATGCACGTCATAGAGCCACAGGTTGCCCTTCGCCCCCTCGTAAACCGTGAGCCGCACCGGCTCAATCCCGCCCGGCGTGCGCGCGGCGGCCACCAGCCTGTGACGGGCAACCGCGCCGTCCGGCAAGTCCCCGGCGTTGGTTTCCGTGGACACCCGCACGGCCTGCTTCACCAGACTGCGGATCTGCCCGAGAATGGCGCTGGCGACGGGTCCGCTGGTCTTGTGCGCGGAATGCCGGATGGTGCCGCGTGAAAAAGTCACGGTCCGGTTCATGTCCGCGTTGGTTTCGCCGGCCCCGCCGGCGGGGACGCCGGCAAGCAGGGTCTGGCGGTTCCGGCTGTTGTCGCGCCCCTCGTAATCGGCAACAGGGACATCCACCGGCCTCACCGGCTTGTTCAACGTCTCCTCCGTCAACCCTCCGGTCACCGGGTCGCGCCGCGCCGCCGCCGCAAACTCCACCTGCGCCCCCCCCGCAACGCCGCCCGCGCCGCGCCTCTCCGGGGCTTTGCTGTCTCATCGGGAATAGCGACGAACCCCAAAACCTGCGCCACGACAGGGCGCGGGGCCGCGCAACATCGGTTGACAAGGCGCGCGCCACGCTATCGGGCATCAGCCGCCTTGTCGGAAAAATAGGGTTCCAGCGGATTCGGACTCAGCTGCTTCAATCCCGTCACGACGCAGCCGGCATTGAACACGGCGCCCTCGGGGCCGGTGTGCGTGCGATCCTTCGGGTAAAACCGGGCCACCGCCTCGCGGCCCAACTGCTCATACAGGGCGGCGGCAATGCCCGCCAAATCGATGAACGCCACTTTTTCGGCACGCGCGACCTCGGCCGCCCATTCCCGCCAGCGCCCGTTTTCACGCTCGGGTTTTCCGCCGGGCCATTCGTTGCGCAGGGTGGGCGAAAGGAGCATCGGCACCGCCCCTTTGGCGCGGGCGCCGGCGATCATCTTGCGCAGATACCAGCCGTAGGTGCGCACGGTCTCGCGTTTTTTTGTGACCTTGTTGTCGATCTCCCCGGCTTCGTCCCCGGTCCCCTTGAGCGAGCCGCGCGCGCGTCTGGCGGTGTTTACGGGGCCGGCGTCGTTGTGTCCGAATTGTATCAGTATAAAGTCGCCCGGTTTCATTTCGGCGAGCAGCCGGTCCCAATCGCCGGCGGTGATGAAGCTGCGGCTCGACGCGCCGCCGCGGGCGCGGTTGGCGATGTTGATTTTTCCCGTGTCGAAAAACGCCGGCAGCGCCCCGCCCCACCCCGTGATGCCGGGCGTGTCCTGCGCCGCGGTCGAATCGTCTGCGACAAACAGCGTGGGGAGTCCCGGGTTGAGCGGCGCGGCCGCGGCGGCCGCGATGCGCGCGGATTTTGGCGGCCCGGCCGGCGCCCCGCCCGGGGATTGGGCGCGGACGGAAGGCGCGGACAAAACAACAAGGACGGCGAACGCCACCGGCAGGTTTTGCGGAATCAAGGTTGCGGAGGTTTTCATGGGAGATGTTTCAACCGCGCGCGGGCCGTTAGCGCGCGGGCGCGCGAGGCGACGGGCGACGGGGCGCGGCGCGGTTCAGCGCCCGCGGCTCAGGGCTTTTTCCAGCAGGGCGCGAAGGGCATGCTGTAGAAGCAGCTGAAGTTCCCGCGCAGCTGCGCGCGCATCATTTGCAGCGCCGCCCTGGCGATGTCCTTCGAGCGGTAATCGATGCGCGCGCTGTCGAAAAACCGGGGGTTCACCTCGGCGGGCTTGATTCCGTAAACGTCAAAACCGAGGCCGCGCATGAGTCCGTCGGTGACGATTTCATAGCGCTTGAAGCCGAGCTTTTGCGCCGCGAGATCGGCCAGGTGCACGTGCGCGTCGCGCGAGGCGATCATGCCGATTTTCTGCCGCGCATGGATCGGGAGCGCGGCGAGCGCCGCCGCGATCTGATCGACGGCCTCCCCGCGTTTTTCCGAGAGCATGTGCGGCAGGTTTGCCGCGAATATGTTCACCCCGTCCTCGAAAAACAGCCGGAAGGCCGCGCCCTGATCCGCCGCGAAGCGGTGCGAGGACCTTCCCAGATCGACGATTTTCGTGCAGCCGCGCGCCTTGAGCCGGCGGATCATCGCGTCGAACAGCCCCCGCGGGTCATAAAAGACCGAGGGCGCCTGGATTTCAGGCACATTGCGGAAAAGAAAAACGGTGCGCACGCTGCGGATCTCGAACTCGCGGTAAAGCTCCAGGTTGAGGAGCTGCTGGTGGCGCATGAGCGGGAAGGAGAACACCCCGTCGAGCCCGCGCTGCAGGAAACGCTGGAGCGCCGCCTGCTCCGAAAGCTGCTCCCAGTTCACGTATTCGACGATCAGCCCCGGCCCGATTTCGGCCTGGAGCGTGAAGATGACCTCCTCGAAAAACTGCGTGTAAAAATTGTCCGGCGTCGGGATGGCCGCCACCACGCCGAGCCGCGGCGGGTCGGCGGGCTGGCGCGGCGTGTAGGTGTATGCGCGCCCGCTCTGGTTCGATACGACGCCCATCGCGCGCAGCATCATGAAGGCCTTTTCAATCGAGCCCCGGTTCACGTTGTAGCGCTGCTCAAGGTCCCGCCACGACGGCAGCCGCGGGGGCAGCTGGCCGAGTTGCACGTCCTTGACGATCAGATGCGCGATTTGCCGGTAGAGATTCATGAGGGAGGATTCCGCCGCCCAGCAAACCGCGCGCGGCCCGCAGGGCAATCTTTTTGGCTTTTTGGCATTTTGACATTGACAGCTGTCAAAATGGCATAATCCTCTCCGCCATTTCCAAACCCGACCACCACCGCTCCCTCCCCATGCAGCATCCACATTCCCGCCGCCGCCCCGCCCTTGTCCTCGCCGTGTGCCTGGCGTCCGCCGCCCTGCCCCGGTCGGCCGCCCAGCCCGCCCCCGCGCCCGCCGCCGGCGACGGGGAGGAGACGGTCAGGCTGAGCCCGTTCACCGTCACCGGCTCGCGCGAGGAATCCTATGGCGCGACCGACTCGATCACCGGCTCGCGCATCCGCACCGAGGTGAAGGACCTGCCCTTCGCGCTCAATGTCATCACCGACACCTTTCTCGACGAGATGAGCGCCTACACGCTCGGCGAGCAGATGGCCTACACCAGCGCGTTCTCGCCGGGCGAGAGCGATCAGGACTACCAGCTGCGCGGCATCGCCTCGGCGCGCAAGCTGCGCAACGGCTTCGTCAACTTCGGCGTGTATGACAAGCTGGGCATCGATCGCGTGGAGGTGATCAAAGGCCCGGTCGCCTCGATCTACGGGCAGACGCAGCCGGGCGGCATCATCAACACCATCACGAAGCGCCCCCGCGCCGCGCGCCAGCTCAAGCTCGCCACCCAGGCGGGCAGCTTCGATTTTTTGCGCACCGAGCTCCTGCACACCGGGGCGCTTGTGCCCGGGAAAATAAACACCCTCGTCGGGGCGGCCTGGCAGGAAAACGGCGGCGAGCAGGAGTTTTTCGAATTCAGGCGCGCGTATGCCACGGGCATGGTCGAGTTCACGCTCGATTCGCGCACCAAGCTCGAACTCGATCTCGAATGGCTCAAGGACGAGGGCACCACGGAAAGCCCGCTTTATTATAACTACGAGCCCGATCCCGGCACCACCTCCCCCCGTGTCGCGCGCGGCTACAACCTCGACGACCTCCTCCACTTCAACAACAACGGCCCGCACGCCGCCGACACCCGCGACGTCTCCAACGCCTCGCTCACCTTCGAGCGCAGGCTGGACACGGCGTGGTCGCTGCGCAGCGGCCTCGCCTTCTATGCATACAGGACCGAGCGCATGGCGGCCGGCGGCGATTTGTATCAGGTGGACTTGCGGCGCATCATCAACCGCAATCCCGTCTTTGTCTATTCCGAGGGCAACCGCCTCAGCAGCCAGACCGACCTGCTCGGGCAGTTCCACACCGGCCCGGTCCGCCACCGGCTCCTCTTCACCGTTGACCTGGCGCACACCGAGGGTTCCGGCCACCGCCTGCAGCTGCCCGCGGGCTGGGACGACAGCACGTCGAATCCGTATTATTCGCTCAAGTATCTTTACATAGACAATCCCGACTACAGGCTGCCGCCAAAATCCGCGCTCACCGACCGCTTCCGCGACCAGTCCTCCGCGACCGACGCCGTCGGGTTCTTCGTGAGCGAGCAGGCGTTCCTGTTCGACGACCGGCTGCTTCTCATGGGCGGCTTCCGTTACGATTACGCGCAGTTCGACAGCACCGACCTGAGCGCCGGCACCCACAACGATTATGATGATTCCGATTTCACGTATCAACTGGGCGCCAACTACGCGCTCCTTCCCGGCATGCGCGCCTATGCGAACTACAGCACGTCATTCTACCCCCAGGCGCGCCTGAGCCCCGACGGCGAGCCCTACCCCAACGAGCAGGGCGAGGGCTTCGAGGCCGGCGTGAAGGCCAACCTCTTTTCCGACAGAATAATCCTCTGCGCCAACGTCTTCAAGGTGGAGCGCAAGAACATCGTGATCCGCACCGTGGACGCGAGCGGCAACGACGCCTATCTCCTCTCCGGGTCGGTCGAGAGCAAGGGCGTCGAGCTTGACTTTAATTTGACCCCGGTGAAGGGCCTGCTGCTCTACGGCGCCTGCGGATACGTGGACGCCGAATATACAAAGATGGAGGACGCCCGCCTGGTCGGGCTGCCGCCCACGCACGTGCCGAGGTTCAATTTCGGGGCCGCCGCGCGCTATGAGATCCAGCGCGGCCCGCTGCGCCGGCTCTATTTTCTAATCAGCGAGCATTCGCAGTCGAAGGCGCGCGGCACCGATTCGACCAACGCCAGGCGCTATCTCGTCTATCAGCCCTCCTACTCGGTCTGGAGCGCCGCCGCCGGCTTCAAGCACACGGACAGGAAGGGCGTTTACCACAAATGGCAGCTCAGCGTGAAAAACCTCGCCGACGAGGCCTATCTCGCGGGCCGCCGCCCCGGCGCCGGCATTGGCTGGACGGCGCGCTATGAAGTGCAGTTCTGAACCCCGGGCGCCACCATCGAGGCCATCTTTCAACCCGCAATCAAACCATGCCCCCCATGAACAAAAAAAACCGCCGCGCCGCCCGGCTGCTGCTCTCCCTCTGCGCCGCCGGGCTGGCGCGCGCGGACGCCGCCACCCTGGAAACCTCGGCCTGTTTTGAAATGACAAAGGCGCCCGCGACCGGCATCCCCATATACATACTCAAGGGTTCGCCGGACGGGCACCAGCAGGTGCTATACTACACGCAGGACATGATGAGCCGGGACGGGCGCCACCTGTGGTTTGCCCACGTGACAAACCCCGGCACGCCAGAGGCGCGCAAGGCGCTCGGCGTCGTCGATTTTGAAAAAGACACAAAGACTCTGTTTCCCGAGGCGGCGTTCGAGGGCGAGTCCCCTTATGTGGATGCAGACACGGGGTGCGTTTATTATTGCGGACCGGGTTCCCTGGCCAAGGGCGAAACGTTTCCTGTATATGTGCTCGAACCCCGGCCGGGCGCCAGGGCCCGGGTCGTCGTCGCCATCCCCCGTTTCGAGGAGGGGCGGCCGCGCCAGGTCGTCACGCATTTCACCATGAACGCCAGCCGCACGGCGCTGGGCTTCGATTCGGGGCATTATCCAAAATCGGAAAAAACCTACTACGGCACGATTGCCCTGGACGGCTCGCCCGCGAAGGTCTGGGGAACCTTCGGGCGCCGCATGGATCACGCGCAGATGTCCCCGGCGCGGGACGATGTGATGCTCATCGCGCAGGACGGTTTCGTGCGGGAGGGCGCGGGCGATCGCGTGAAAATCGCCAACCGCATGTGGCTCGCCTACGCGGACGGCCGCCAGGAGCCGCTCTTCCCCGGCAAACAGGGCGTCGCGCATTATCACGAGTGGTGGGACCCGGGCGGCGAATACATCTGGTTTGTTGACACGCAGGGCGCCTCCACCGCAGGGCGCCCGGGCACCGCCACCGTGCGGCTGAGGGACCGCTCCGTCCTGCTCGTGTGGCCCGGCGCCGTCGGGCACAGCCACTCCTCGGCAAACGGGCGCTATCTTGTCGGCGACCACAAGACCGGCCGCTGGACGCGCCAGACCGCCGACGTGCGTGTCAGCGCCTACGATGCAAAGACGAAACGCTCCCATGAAATCACGGGCGGCATGCCGCCGCCGCGCTGGTTTTATCACACGCACCCGCATCCGCAATTCGACTGCGGCGACAAATACATACTCTTCACCTGCACGCTGGCCGGATACACGTCGGTCGGCGCGGTCAGGTCGGCGGATGTTTTCGGACGGCCTTGAAACTTTTATCATTAGAACCTCAAAAAATCCTCGTTTTATGAATCTGAAATCCCGACGCCACCGCGCCATGCATTGCAAAACCCGGCGGGCCGCCCTCCGGGCGGGTCCATGCGCCATGGCAATCCTCCTCGCGGGGCTCGCCGCCTTCGCCCAAAACGCCCCGGGCGGCACGCACACCATCCAGCCAAACGCAGTCATCACCACGGCCAGCGCGAGCCAGTGGCAGAGCGGCGATGTCATCATGCTGGCCGGGCCGGCCACGATAGGCGGCACCCTCGATTTGACAAACAAGCCCGTGACCATGCAATCCAACACCCCCGGGACAATCCGCGTGCTGGATTCGACCGGGGTGTCCGCGATAAAGGCGAACATCAACCAGACGCTGACATTAAGCGACATGGAGATCACACGCGCATCCGCCTCGGGGAACGGAGGGGCCGTGTCCCTCACGGGCCCGAGCGCCAGCGTGACCACGCTGATCAACGGCGACTTCAGGATCACCCTCAGCTCCGCCGCCGGCAATGGCGGCGGGCTCTCGTCGGAACGCGGCACGATGGTCTTTGGAGGCAACGTGGAGTTTCGCGACAATTCCGCCGGCACAACCGGCGGCGGTGTGTATTCCGGCAATGCGGTCATCTTCGAGCAGGACGCCATTTTCACATCAAACACCGCCGGTGCGAACGGCGCGGCCATCTATGCCGGCGGCACGATCTGGATCAAGGGCGACGCGGATATCTCGGACAACACCGCGGAATCCACGTCCGCGACCGTATATGGCGGGGCAATCTATGCCGGGAGCAGCCTTTTGATATCGGGCACCGCCCGCCTTGATGGCAATCGCAGCACCTCCACGGGACGCGGCGGCGCCGCGATCTACAGCAACGCCGGCAATATTTTGTTTTCCGGCGATGTGTTCATGTCAAACAATGCAAGCCCGGGCGCGGGGGGAGGCATTTATCTTAATAATGCATCGGGAAGCATCCAGATCGACGGCCACCTGACGGGGACAAACAACGCCGGCCTGACCGGGGGCGGGGTGATATACTCGCGCGGCGACAGCATCCATATAAAAAACGGCGCGACGCTCCTGAATAATTTCACCAACGATGCGTCCTCCGGCGGCGCAATCCATATGAACATGGCGGGGAAGACGGTCGATATCTCCGGGTATTCCGTCATATCATCCAACACCGCCGGCGCGAACGGCGGCGGCATATATGCGAATGGGAAAGTTTATTTCCGGGACGGCGTGACCATGAGCCTCAATGTGCTTACAAACAGCACCGCCGGCAACGGCCGCGGCGGGGCGATTCGCGCGGTCGAGGGCGTGAGCATCATGGGCTCGGGCACCTTCGAGGACAACAGGGCCACGTTCGTCGGCGGCGCCATCAGCGTCGGAAGCCCGGTCGCTGCGATTGCCTCCCTCGTCGTCTCGCTCGGCGCCACGGGCGGCGACATCGTTTTCCGTGGAAATCAGCACAACCTCGGCACCGCCGGCGCGGCGAATGCCATCCATTATTCGCTTGTGAACGTCACCGGCGGCGGCCTGTTCGATTTCAACGCCTCCGCCGGCAACACCATCGCCTTCCATGATCCGATCAGCGGCACAAACGACACCAAGGGTTTCGACCGGATGCGCGTCATCAAGACCGGCGCGGGGACGCTGCTCTTCGACACGCACCACAGCGATCTCGTGGCCACCACGACCATTTCCACCGGCACGCTCAGGCTCGCCGGCGGCGCAATCTACGGCGCGGGCGGCGGCACCGGCGCGTTCACGCTCGCCTCCGCCGGCGTGCTTGCGGGCGACGGCGCCGTCCGCGCGCGCGACATCACCATCGAGGCGGGGGCCGCCCTTGAGGCGCTCGATGGCGGCGCGCTCCGGCTCGAATCCGTCCCAGCGCCGGTCATCGGCGCCGATCTGAAGCTCGCCGGTTCCGGCACCATCGACGCCGGCGCCGCCCTCAGCGCCGCCGCCGTCCGCATCGGCGCGGGCGGCTCCGCCGCGACGCAGACGCTCACGCTCGCCGGCGCGCTCACGCTCGAAAACGGCGCCGTGCTCCGCCACGACCTCGGGGCGTCCGACGCCGCCGGCCTGCTGGTCGCGCAGGGCGGCGTCACGCTCGGCGCATCGGCCACCATCGCGCTCGGCGCCGTCGCGTCGGGCACGTTCACACTGCTCGCCTGGGACGGCGGCCCGGGCCTCGCCGCCTCCGACACAAACAAATTCGCGCTCACCGTGAACGACACCGCGCTCACCGCCCGCAACCGCGCCGCGCTCACCATCGACCCCGCCGCGAAAACGCTCACGCTCGCCAACCAGGTCGTCAGCCTCGGCCTCACGTGGGCGGGCGGCGCGGACGCCCTCTGGACCAACACCCCCGGCGGCGCCGCCAGCTGGACCGACGGCCAGGCAAACGCCGAAAACTATTTTCACGACGGCGACAGCGTGCTCTTCGACGGCGGCGGCGCGGATGCCGCCCGCACCGTCACGCTCGCCGCGGACGTGACCGCCTCCCAGCTCCGCGTCATCGGCGGCGGCACGCACACCTTCACCGGCACGGGCTCCATCACCACCGACGCCGCCTCCGTGCTCGCCGGCTCGTCCGTCGCGACGGGCACCGGCGGCCGGCTCATAAAGCAGGGCGCGGGCGAGCTCGCCCTGCGCGGCGCCGGCGCAAACCTCTTCGCCGGCGGCATTGAGCATTCGGGCGGCGTCATCTCGTTTTCCTCCGCCGGGCAAATCAGGACCGGCCCCGGCGCCGTCATCGCGCTCACCGGCGGCGCCACGCTCCGCGCCGCCGCCGCCATCGCCGACCTCGGCGGCGGCATCGCGCTCGCCGCCGCCGACGACACCGGCGTGCTCGACACCGGCGGCCACCCGGTCGGCTACTCCGGCGCCCTCTCCGGCGCGGGCACGCTCGTGAAAACCGGCTCCGGCGCGCTCACGGTCGCGCACGCCGCCGGCGCCGCGTTTGCCGGCGCCGTGCATGTCGGCGCCGGCTCGCTCCTCCTCGCCCCGGACGCGGTGCTCGGCGGCTCAATCCATGTGTCCGACCATGCGACCGCCGGCGGCGCGGGCAGGTTTGGCGGCGACGTAAGCATCGCCCCCGGCGGCACGCTGCTCGTCGGCGGGCTCGCCTCCGCGGGCACGCTCACCATCGACGGCACGCTCGCGCTCCACGACGGCACGCTCGCGTTCGGGCATTTTTCGGGCGGCCCCAATGACACGCTCGCCATCGCCGCCGGCGGGACGCTCATCCTCAGCGGCTCCAGCACCATCGACATCTCCACGCCCCGGCCCGGCACCTACACGCTCGGCAACATCGCCCAACTCGACACCCCCGGCACCATCGTCACCATCGACGGCCGGCGCCAGATCGACGGCGGGCGCCAGACCGCCGCCGTCACCGCCACCACCGGCAATCTCCTCGTCCTCACCTACAACGCCGACCAGTCGCGCATCCTCGTCTGGAGCGGCTCCGCGGGCGGCCAGTGGAACACGGCCGACAGCAACTGGGACAACGCCGTGACCGGCAAATTCGTGAACGGCGACACCGTGCGCTTCACCGGCGCGCCCGCCTCCGGACGGACGATCGCCATCGCCGGCGGTGGCGCGACCGTCAGCGACATGGTCGTGGACTCCGCCGGCTCCTTCACCTTCACCGGCGCGGGCGTCACCGCGCGCGCCGACTCCGTCGTGCTCGATGACGGCGTCTCCGAAGTCACCGGCCCGCGGGGCATGCTCGCCAAGTCCGGCGCCGGCACGCTCACGCTCGACAATGGCGCGAACACCTTCGCCGGCGGCATCGAAATCGCCGGCGGCGCCCTCGCCTTCAGCCGCGCCGACCAGCTCGGCACGCGCGACGGCGACGGCGTCGATCACGCGATCGCATTCACCGCCGGCGGCACGCTCCGCGCGCTGGCCGGCGGCGCCGCGCTTCCCAACAAAATCGTCATCGGCCCCGGCGCGCCCGCAACCATCGACGTCGCAAACCCGGCGCACACGCTCACGCTCTCCGGCACCGTCACCGGCGCGACCGCCGGCACCGGCACACTCGCCAAGACCGGCGCGGGCACGCTCACGTATTCCGGCACGGCCGCGCTCGGCCACGCCGCCACGCGCATCGACGAGGGCGTCGTCGCCCTGCGCGACATCCCCGCCGCCGCCGCCGCCGGCCTCGCGCACGCCTTCGAGCTCGCCGGCGCCAACGGCTGGCTCGACCTTTCCGATTCACCCGGCTTCGACCGCGACGCCCCCGACGCCGCCACCGCCAACGACTGGGCCGCGCTCAACATCACCGGCGCCGCCGGGCACGTCATCGGCGGCAACGACAAAGTCACGCTCCGCGCGGGCGAGTTCGGTTTCGGAATCGGCGATCCCGCCGTCGAGTCGAAACAGGGCCTCTACGTGCTCATCGACGCCGCCGGCGGGGTGGCGGTGATGACGGGCTCCAACAGCTACGCGGGCCGCACGCTGCTGCGCAGCGGCACGCTCCGCGCCACCGCCGACAACCAGCTCGGCCTCGCGGGCCTGAATCGCGAAGTCGTCTTCGACGGCCCCGGCGCCACGCTCGAACTCGGCGACGGTTTCACCAGCACGCGCGCCATCGAGCTCCGCCAGGACGGCGCGCTCCACGTCGCCGCCTCCGCCACCGCCGCCTGGGCCGGCGCCATCGGCGGCGCGGCGTCCCCCGCCACGCTCTCAAAAACCGGCGCGGGCACGCTCGTGCTCGCCGGCGGCAACGGCGCCGCGCTCGGTTTCGCGGTGAAAGCCGGCGTGCTCCGCGGAAACACCGGCGCCATCCAGGGCGACGCCGCCATCGACGCCGGCGCCGCGCTCCAGTTCGACCTGTCCGCCGACGGCGCCTATGCGGGCATCGTCTCCGGCGCGGGCCTGCTTGAAAAGACGGGCATGGCCGCGCTCACGCTCACCGCCGCGCAGGGCGGCGCGTTTCAGGGCGCCACGCACATCCGCGCCGGCACGCTCAAGGCCGGCGCGGCCAACGTGCTCGGCGCCGCTTCCGCGCACATCGTCCACGCCGGCGCGGCGCTCGACCTCGGCGGTTTTGACCAGACCCTCGCCAGCCTCGCGGCCGACGGCTCGCTGCTCTTCGACGCCGTGTATAATCCCGACAACGGCGTGCTCGGCGGCGCAAACAAGCTCACCGTTTCCGGCGCGCTCACCGGCAGCGGCACCCTCGTCGTGCGCGTCGCCGACGACACGACCCTCGCCACCGGCTCCACCAGCACGCGGATAATCGACGCCGGCGCGGGCTCCGCCACCGGCGCGCTGACGACCGTGTTCTCGCGCCCGGTCGTCAACGGCATCTATGAAATGGCCCCGCTCATCGACGCGGACGGCAATCTCTTCATCCAGACGCAAATGATCTCGCCGGAAATCCCCGCCGCCACCGCCATCCCGCTCGTGTCGCTCCTCATGGGCCAGACCGGGCTCGACTCGGCCTCGCAGCGCCTCGGCGAATTGCGCCGCGGCGGCGGGCGCGCCGGCGGCGTCTGGGCCCGCGGCATCCACCGCGAGGATGACATCACCGGCGAACTCTTCGACAACACGAAGGCGCGCACGGGCGGCGTGCAGGCCGGCATCGACGTGCTCTTCCCCGACATGTGGGCCGACGACAGCGCCTTCGCGCTCGGGCTCCTCATCGACGCGTTTGAATCCCGCAGCCGCCCCGGCGGCGCCGGGGACCTCGATGGACGCCAATACGCACTCGGCATCTACGGCGCCCTCGCCCTCGGACGCTGGCACGCCGGCGCGCTCCTGCGCTTCGACCGGAGCGAGTTCGATGTCGATGCCCCCGGCGACCGCCTCAACGTCAAGGGCGCCGGCCTCGCCATGTCATTGGAGGCCGGGCGCGCAATCGCCGCCGGCGCCTTCGGCCGCGTCGAGCCCGCCGCGCAGCTCCTTTATCAACGGCAGAATTTCGACGACAACGTTGACCGCCACCGGCGCGACTACAGCTTTGACGCCGCCGATTCGCTGCAAGCCCGCGGCGGCATCCGCTGGAGCCGGGGCGCGCCCGCCGCCGGCGCGGCGCGCGCATTCCTGCCCTGGCTGCGCGTGGGCGGCGGCTATGAGTTTCGCGGGAAACAGAGCCTGCGCGTCGGCCTCTTCAATCTCGAAAACGATCTTGGCGGCGCGCTCTTTCTCGCCGGCGGCGGCGCGACGTTTCTCATCGGCCCGCGCTGCGGCGTCCACGTATCCGCGGAATGGATGCGGGGCGCGAATGCCGGGACGCTCTCCGCGAGCGCCGGCATGCGCTTCGCCTGGTGAACCCTTTCCAAACACATGGCTGATCCTCACGAAAAAACGAACAACGCGGCCCGGCTCCCGCCGGCGGAGGCGGCCACCCGCCCCCGCGCCGCCTTTCTGCTCGACCCGGAAAAGGGCGCGCAGATTTACGGCGACGACGCGATGGCCATCCTCAATGAGTGCCTGGATTTGCGCCCCGGCTTCATCGCCCCCGCCGAATGGCCGCTGGCCATGGCGGGGCTGGCGGACGTGGAAGTCGCCATCTCCGGCTGGGGGGCGCCGAGCTTCACGCGGCCCCTGCTCGACGCCATGCCCCGGCTCAAGGTGGTTTTTTACGGGGCGGGCTCCGTGAAAAAAATCGTCACCGACGCCTTCTGGGAGCGCGACATCGCGCTTTGCTGCGCGGCCGACGCCAACGCCGTCGCCGTCGCCGAATACACGGTTTCGCAGGTTTTCTGGCTGCTCAAGGACGGCCATCGCTACGCCGCGGCGATGCGGCAAAACCGGGGGCGCGTCGCGCCCTGGCCCGTCACGGGCGCGTATCGCAGCACGGTGGGGCTGGTGTCGTTGAGCAGGATCGGGCGGCTGGTGGCGCGCCGCCTCAGGGACGGCGACCTGCGCGTGATCGCATACGACCCGCTCGCCTCGCCGGAGGATGCCGCGCGGCTCGGCGCGCGGCTCGTCCCGCTCGCGGAACTCTTCCAGGCCGCCCACGTGGTGTCGGTGCACACGCCGTTGCTGCCGGAGACGCGCGGCATGATAGGGCGCGGGCTGCTTGGCTCGATGCGGCGCGGGGCGTCGCTCATCAACACCGCGCGCGGCGCCGTCATCGACCAGGAGGCGCTCACGGAAACGCTCGCCGCCCGGCCCGATCTCTTCGCCGTGCTCGACGTCACCTGGCCCGAGCCGCCGCCGCCCGAAAGCATCCTCTACGACCTGCCCAACGTCGTCCTGACCCCGCACATCGCGGGCTGCCAGGACGGCGAGTGCCGCCGCGTGGGGCGCGCGATTGCCGACGACGTGCTCCGCTACGTCCGCGGGCAGCCCCTCCTCGGCGCGGTCCGCCGGCACCAGCTGTCCTACATCGCCTGAGCGGGGCGGGCTGCATCCTCTTCAGCACCCGAAAACCGGAAAGCCTCATCGTATCCAAGCCATGAATACCCAAGCAATGAACGCGGCCGCCCGCCTGGCCGCCGCGATGCTGGCGGCGGCGTCCTGCCAGCCCGGGCTGCGCGCCGCCGGCGCCGCGTCCGTTTACGACAAGGCCGTCGCGCGGTTCGACGCGGCCGGCGCGGCCGGGATCACCGCCGAAAAAAACGCCGTGTCCGCGTGGGCGGCCAGCCGGGGGCGGGGCGTGCTGCGCGCGCCCGACGCGAAGGCGCGCCCCCGTTACCACGCGGACGGCGGCGCCGCGCCCTGCGTGCGTTTCGACGGGAGGGACGACTTTCTCGTGCTCGACGGCGTCCCCGAGCTGCGGCTTGGCGCGATCAGCGTGTTTGTCGTGGCGCGTTTCGATGCCGGGCCCGCCGGGCGCCACCTCTTCGGCGTCTCCGGCGAAATGCGCTTCGATCTCCACAGCGGCCGGAGCCAGTTCACCAGCGCCATCGGCAACGAGCTTCATGCCCGCAAGCGCGGTTTGAAAATGGACGCGCGGCCGCATGTTTTCGAGCTGGCGCATGTGCTCCTGCCCGCCGAGGCCGGCATACTCGCGCCGGGCCGCTTCATGATCGACGGCGCGCTGTCGGGGCGCCCCTTCACGCGCTCGACGGACATTGTCTCCGACACGCTCACCTTCGGCGCGCGCGGAGGGCTCGACGGATTCTTCAAAGGCGATATTTTTGAAATTGTCATTTTCCGCGAGGACCTGCCGGCGGCGGAGCGCGCCCTGCTCCGCGAATCGCTCGGCGAAAAATGGGGCGTGCCCGTGGTCTCCGAGGCGTTGCCGGCGGGCATCCCCGTGCTCAAGCCGGTCGCGATAAACCGGCCGGGCGAATTCGCCTCGCTCGGCATTTACCACCAGACGCCCGAAAGCCCCGACGGGCGCCGGCTGGCCTACATCACTTTTGAAACGCCGCCGGTGAAAGAGGACGCCCACCAGCCGTTCACCCTCTGGATACGCGACCGCGAGCTGCGCGGGGAGCCGCGCGCGCTGCCGCGATCCGGGCTCCTGGCGACAAACCACAACGGCGCCGTCGTGCAGTGGATCGACAACCGCGCGATCGCCTGCGCGGCGTTTCTCCCGCCGGCACGCCGCAGTGAAAAACCGCGGCGCGTCGTGCAGATTGTCGATGCGACGACCGGCGCGCTGCTGCACGGCCCGTTCACCGGGGCCTTTCTGGGGGAGGGCGTGTCCGGCGGGCGCATCCTGCTCGGCGTTGACGGCCCGGGCAACGTCGGCCCGCCCGGCGTGTATGTTTTTGACACAAACAACGGGGCGATGACGCGCGTGTTCGCCACGGCCGGGCTGGAGCCCTTTGCCGAGGGCATGTCGTGGCCGGCCTTCCGCAAGGACCCCGGGCGCTGGGTGCCCACGCACCCGCACTTCTCGCCGTCCGGCAAACGCATCGGCGCGTGCCTGGCGGCGGGCGGCGGCGTGGTGCTGTTTTTTGTATGCAATCCCGACGGCTCCGACCTGCGCTACTGGGGCATGGACGAGCCGCTGCACCAACTGTGGTTCGACGACGACACCATCAGCGGCTCCGACGAGCTGGTCAACGACGGCGAGCCCGACAATCTCGCGATCCGGCGCTGGACGCTCGACCGGCGGCTCGTCGAAACGCTCGGCGGCGAGGCGAACCACCCGGCGCTTTCGCCGGACCGCCGGTGGTGCGCGGGCGAGACCTTTTACGCGGGCTCGCCGATCGTGCTGCACATCTACCGCCGCGGGCGGACGGTGCCCGCCGCCATCGTGCCCCTTGAAAACCCGAAGGTGATCTGGCGCGACAACGGCCACGCAAACCCCTCGTTCTCGCGCGACGGGCGGCGGCTTTATTTCCACACCGCCACGCAGGACAACCTCAAGCAGGCGTGCTTCGTCGATCTGTCCCCCCTGGTTGACGCCCCGCCCGCCTCCTCCCGATGAACGCCGCCATAATCATCGTATATTTCGTGTTCATGCTGGCGATGGGGCTTGCGATGCGCCGCTTCAACAACGTGCCGAGCGATTACTTCCGGGCCGGCGGCGCGGCGCCCTGGTGGCTGTGCGGCACATCGGCATTGATGTCGTCCTTCAGCGCCTGGTCCTTCACCGGCGCGGCCGGGCGCATCTATGAGGACGGCTTCCTGCCGCTGACCCTGTATGCGGCGAACGTCGTGAGCTTCTTCATCTGCTGGCTCTGGTTCGCGGCGCGCTTCCGCCAGATGCGCGTGATCACCTACGTCGATGCGATCGTGCGCCGCTACGGCGCGGCCACCGGGCGGTTTTATGTGTGGGTGCAACTGATGTTCGGCGTCCTGAGCGGGGCCATCATGCTCAACGGTCTCGCCATTTTTCTCTCCGCGGCGTTCGGGCAGCCCATGTGGGCCACCGTGATCATCGTCGGCGCGGCCGTCACCGTGACCGCCATGATCGGCGGTTCGTGGGCGGTGCTCGCCGGCGATTTCATACAGATGCTCATCGTCGTGGCGATTTCGGCGACCACGTTCGTGCTCGTGCTGATGCACGACCGGATCGGCGGCATCGGCGGGTTGCTGGCGCGGCTGCCGGACCGTTTTTTCCACCCGGCGCAAAGCATCGCCCCGCCGGTGCTCTGCCTGTGGATGTTTGCGCTGTTGATCAACCAAATCATCGCGATGAACAACCTCGGCGAGGCATCGACGCGTTTCCTGACCGCCGGCGACAGCCGCGCGGCCAGGCGCGCGGCGCTGATTCCCGCCTTCGGCCTGCTCGTCGGGCCGCTCGTCTGGGCGGCGCCGGCGCTGGCCGCGGTGATTCTGGCGCCGGACCTGGGCGCGCTTTTCCCGTCCATGCCCAGGCCGTCCGAGACGGCCTATGTCGCCACCGCGCGGCTCGTGCTCCCCGCCGGCTTCATGGGGCTGCTGGTATGTGCGATGTTTTCCGCGACCATGTCGTCCATGGATGCCGCGCTCAACCGCGCGGCGGGCATCCTCGTGATGAACATCTACGCGCCGCTGCGCAAACTCGGCGCCGGCGACGCTTCGCTCGTCAGGGCGGGGAAAATCACGACCGCCCTCCTCGGCGCGGTGACGACCGCCGGCGGGCTGTTCATCAGCCAGTGGCGCACGATGGGGCTGTTCGACCTGGTGATCCGGCTGACCGCCATCGTGGTCCTGCCGCTGGCCGTCCCGCTGTTTTTCGGCTTGTGGCTGCGGCCGCTGCCGCGCGGCATCGCGATGCTGTCCGCCGCCGCCGGCATCGCCACGTCGCTGCTCGTGCTCTTCGGGCTTCCGCCGGCGGCGGTCGGGGCGGCGCTCGGCCTCGCCCGCGAATTCAAACCGCAGGAGTGGACGGACGCCAGCTACGCGATCACGGTTTTCGCGACCGTGTTTGTGAGTTCCTCGGTCATGCTGCTTGGCTGGTGGCGCCAGCGGCGCCTGAAACGCGGCGAGCCCGGCGCGGATGCGTTTTTCGAGGACGTGCGCACGCCCGTGACCGCCGCGCCGGCGGCCGGCGCCGCCGGGGCGCGCGTGATAGGCAACTGCACGATCCTCTACGGCGCGTTCATCCTCATCCTCGCCGCCGTGCCGAACACGCCGGCCGGGCATGTCTGCTACCTGGCGTGCGCGGCGCTCATCATCACGGTGGGCTGGCTTGTGCGGCGCCCCGCGGGCAAACGGGGCGGGACATGAAGCCGTTTTCCCCGGAAAATTCCGCGCGGCCGCCTCGGGCGGGCGCCGCAATGTCCATCGCGCAATGATGAAAGCAGGGCTCGTATCCGTCACCTTCCGGCAGCTTTCCGTCGGGGAGATATTGCGCGTCATGGAGCGCGCCGCGCTCGAATGCGTCATGTGGGGGGGCGACGTGCATGTGCCGCACGGAGACACCGCCCGCGCGCGCGACACCGGGCGCCGGACGCGCGACGCCGGCTTCACCCTCGCCGGCTACGGCTCGTATTACCGCCTCGACGTGAGCGAGCGCGAAGGGCTCGCGTTCCAGACCGTGCTCGACACCGCGGTCGCGCTCGGCGCGCCGGTCATCCGGGTCTGGGCGGGCAGGCGCGCCTGCGAGGCCGGGCGGCCCGACCACTACCGGCGCGCCGTGGATGACGCGCTGCGCATCGCCGCGCTGGCGCGGCAGGCCGGCCTCGCCATCGCCTTCGAGCATCACTCCGGCACGTTCACGGACACGGTGGAATCGACGTCCCGGTTTCTGGCGGACACGGCGCACCCGGCGGTTTTCTCGCTCTGGCAGCCGCCCAACGGACGGCCCGGCGCATACTGCCTGCAAAGCCTCGCCGCCGTGCTCCCGCGGCTGCACCACGCGCATGTGTTTCACTGGTGGCCGGACGCCGGAACCCGCCTGCCCCTGGCCGACGGCGAGGCGCGCTGGCCGGCGTTTCTGCGCGTGCTCAAGGAGCACGGCAGGGACATCGATCTGCTGCTCGAATTCACGCGGGGCGATTCGCCCGTGCAACTGCTCGCCGACGCCGCCACGCTCAAACGCTGGATATCCGGCCTGCGCTGAAAACCCGCCGCGCGCGGAAACGCGAGGCGCCACACGCCGTCGCGGCGCGCGAGGCGCATGGGCGCGCCAAACGCCTCCGAGAGCGCCCGCGCCGTCAGCACCTTCGCCAGCGGGCCGCCCGCCGTCACCCCGCCCCCGCGCAACAGCAGCGCGTGCGTGAAGGCCGGCGTGATTTCCTCGACATGATGCGTCACCAGCACCAGCGCCGGGCTGGCGCGGCGGCGGGCGAGTTTTTCGACAAACCCCAGAAAACAGTCGCGCGCCACCGGATCGAGCCCCGAGCACGGCTCGTCGAGGATGAGGATGCGCGGCCGCGTCATCAGGGCGCGGGCGATGAGCACGCGCTGGCGCTCGCCTTGGGAAAGGAAACCCCATTCGCGCCCCGCGAGATGCGCCGCGCCGAGCAGGCGCAGATGCGCGAGCGCGGCCGCGCGGTCCGCCCGCGTGGTCCCGGCCCACAAATCGAGTTGCGCGAACTTGCCGCTCATCACGGTCTCGGCCGCGGTCTCGGCGGGCGGGATGGAAATCTGCAACGCCGACGTGACCAGGCCGATGCACAGCCGCAAATCGCGCCAGTCGCAACCGCCATAGCGCCGCCCCAGCACGGAAATCGCGCCGCCGGTCGGCGGCATGTAGCCGGTGAGCGCGCGCAGCAGCGAAGTCTTGCCGCAGCCGTTGGGGCCGAGGATGACCCAGTGCTGCCCGCGCTCCACGCGCCATGTGATGTCGCGCAGAATGGCGGTCCTGCCGCGCTCGACGGTGAGCGCGGAAACATCAAGAATCGGCCCCGCCCCTTCGGCGGCGCCCCGGGGGCTGGCGGCGGTTTTTCCCATGAGAAAAAACAAATTTTAAACCACTTGTAATGGGTGAAACACAAGCCCGCTGTTCGCTCCGCCTCCCGCCCTCCCGCCCATAAACACCCAAAGGCGGATGTGATTCCAAAGGTGACGCCTCCTCGCCGGCATCCTCCGCCCTCCCCCCGTTTTCTTTCCCGTGAATCTCTAAAAAACAACCAACCGGAAATCCAACCACGGATGAACACGGATGAACAAAACAAACCGTTAAATCAACCACTAATCTTCACCAATGAAAAACCACTAATTGTCGGAACACTAATAAAATCATCAGCGGAAATTAGTGTTCCGGCAATTAGTGGAAATTAGTGGTTAGATAGAAACGAGCCATTGTTTTGAACGGAAGGAAACAAAGGCAGCGAAGACAAAACAAGGAAGACATATGAAATGAAAAGTTTTCTTCGTTCCCTTCGTTTTCTTCTGTTCAACTGATGTTACGCAGTCGGCAGATTTTGGCAGGGCGGTCTCGCCGAGACCGCCGCGAGCACCACGAGGCAAACGACGGCGGTC
>JAITDF010000449.1 GCA_031282705.1 Opitutaceae bacterium
GACCTCCAAGTCTGCTTCAACGCTCACGATTGCTTGCGGGCTTGTTTTCGGGTCTGGCTTTTCACGGGCCGCCGGCCCGGAAGCAGGTTTGTTTCCGACCGAACCGAGAAGCTAGACAACCTGCGGAACGTCACGCCACCGCGCCTGCGCCCGGCCGACGCGCGGGCGGCCTGACGTACCGCAGACTTCCAAGTCTGCCTCAACGCTCACGATTGGTCGCGGGCTTGTTTTCGGGTCTGGCTTTTCACGGGCCGCCGGCCCGAAGCAGGTTTGGTTCCGGGCGAAGCGGCAGTCCGCCAGCCTGCGGGACGTCACGCTGCCGCGCCAGTTGCCTGTCGTGCCGCGGACTTGGTTCCGAACGGCGCGACAATCCGCCAGTCTGCGCTGCGCTACGAGGGAGATGCGTAACGGCAGTTGGGATTAATGCGTCGGCGCCGGCCCGGTGAGTATCGGGGCGGAGAGCGGATCGCCCACGATCAGGAAGCCGCACAGATAAAGCATGTGGCCGTCGTAGGCGTAGGCGCCGGCGCCGGCGCTGGTGACGGCGTCGGGCGTCGGGTCGGCGATGTTTATCCCGGCCTTTTTCATGATCGCGGCCTTGTCAATTTTTTCGGCGAGGAGTTCGATGCGCACGGTATGCCCGGCGTCGGGGAGCGCATCCGGGAAAAACCACGGTTTCAACGGATGCCGGCCCGGCGTGGAATACGAGTCGAAGAGCGTGCTCGTGGCGGCGGGCCGGCCGTCGATGAAACAGCGGAATTGTCCGTTGTCGGCGCCTTTCAGGCCGATGATGCCGATGCGCGTGCCTTTGAAACGAAACTCGGCGGCGGCGCCCGGGGTGAGCGCCACCCAGATTGGCGGGGCCATGCTTCCGGCCTCGGCGGCGACGGTGTCGCGGGGGGCGAGTTTGCGCCATGCGGCGGCGGCGTGCACGGCGGCGGAGGAGGTGCCGGCGGCGGCCGTCGTAGTGCCGGCGGCGGTGGTGGCTGTGGCGGCGGCAGTGGTGGTGCCGGCAGCGGCAGCAGCGGTGGCGGTGGTGGCGTCGCCGGCGGTGGCGGCAGCGCCGGTGGCGGCGGAATCCGGGATGGTGACGAGTTGCGCGCGCTGCCAGTTGTCCGCCGCGAGCGGCGCCGGGAGGTCGTGCGGGCCGGCCGCGCCGGTTTGCAGGAGCGCCGGGAGCGCGCGCTTGAGCGTGAAGGCGTAAACACGGTGGCCGGCGTCGGTGGGATGGGTTTTGTCGCGCGTGAAGATAAGGCGGCCTTGCGCGTCGTTGCCGTCGGCGCCGGCCTTCACGGACGCGGGGGCGTGAAAAACAAGCGTGCCGGCCGCGTCGCGCCGCGCCACCTCGACGCCGAACTGCACGGACGGGATGCCGTAGTGCGCGGCGACTTTTTCCATGGCGGCCGAGGAGGGCGGATGTTCGCCGGCCTTGATGCGCTCGAACATGCCCGCCGAAACGGTATAAACAAAGCAGATGTCGGCGCCCGGCGAGGCGGCCCAAGTCTGGCGGACGATGCCTTCCATTTGCGCGATGATGGCGCCGGCGCGCTGGCCGCCGTCGTTGACGGCAAATTCGACGAAGAGCAGGTCGGGCTTGTGGCGGAGGACGTCGCGCCGGAGCCGCGCCGCGCCGTAGTTTGAACCCGTGCCGGAGACGGCGGCGTAGATTTCGGTGAAGGCGGCCTTGGGAAACGCGCCGCGCAAGATTTCCAGCGTGTGCACGCGCCAGCCGTTGGCGGCGGTGATGCTGCCGCCGAGAAACGCGACGCGCACTTCGCCGCCGGCGAGCGCCTTGGCGCGGGCGTTGGGCAGGCCGTCGCGCGCGGAGAACTCCGGCGGCGGCGCGCCGGCGCCGGCGCCGGGCATGGCCCCGCACAAAAGGAGCGCGAGCGCGCGCGCGGCGCTGATGAAACGAGGGAAACGAGGGACAGTCAGGATGGATGCGGGCATGATAAATATATATATGACAGGGAACTCTAAAAACCGGTTTTTAACCGCGAAAAGACGCGAAAGAACGCGAAATATCAAATCGGAGAAAATAGGATGATTTGTTTAACTGATGGGACGCAGAAGAGGGCTTGCGGCTGGTCCGGGGAGCGCGCGCGTCTCGCGTGCCGGCTTGGGCGGGACGCCCAAGCCCTCCTGCCGAACCGTGTCCGGCGAGACGCCGGCCACGGCACGCGAGACGCGTGCGCTCCCCGGACCAGCCGCTTCGCGTGACATCAGTTGTTTAAGAAAAATCATTTTGAAAAATCATGTTTCACGCGGAGGCGCGGATAGCGAAGTAGGGCAAGCGTCCCGCTTGCCTGCCGGCGCGCTTTGCGCGCCGCTCCAAAGTGGCGGGAGCAGCCTGCTCCCGTCAGGCAAGCGGGACGGCTCCAATCAGGCAAGCGGGACGCTCGCCCTACGCTCCAATCAGGCAGGCGGGACGTTTGCACTGCGCGCCAATCAGGCAGGCGGGACGCTTGCCCTGCGTCGCCGAAGCCTCCGCGTGAGTTTTTCGATGAGTTCATGTTGTTTTTTGAATTTTGCAAAGCGTCCTGGAATTAGTATATATCCGTGTCCATCCGCGGTTGCATTTATTTATCAAACCGCGTTTCGCGCACGATTATATTTTGCCCCGGCGCGACGCGCACGGTCGGCGCGCTGGCGGGGTCGGCGGCGAGCACGGGCGCGGCGGCGCGGCCGCGGATGCGGTTGCGTTCCAGGCGCGCGTCGCGACAGTGGACCAGCTCGAACGCCGCCGCCTGCCGGTTGAGCGCGGGGAAGTCGGCGGCGTATTCGATGTCGTTGTCCGAAAACTCCAGCCCGCGCACGGAGCGCGCGAGCAGCACGCCGGTGTCGCAGAGGCGGAAGCGGTTTCCGAGGATGCGGATGTTGCGATGATAAAAAAAGTCCGCCGCGCCGGGCGGCGTCTCCACCTCCGGGTCGAGGTCGATGGCGGCCTGCCCGTAGGCGCAGCGCACGGGGTTGAGGAAGGTGTTGCCCTGGATGAGCACGTCGGCCACCGGTCCGGACTCGAACCAGCTGCGCGCGTCGCCCGACACGCGGATGGCCGAGCCGGTGGCGTTGAAAAGGTTGTCCTCGACCACGACGCGCCCCGCCGTGCTCACGAGGATGCCGCGGGCGCGGTTGCCCGAGACGCGGTTGCGGCGGAAGACCACGTCGGCGGTCCACGAGATGTTTTCGAGCGCGTCGAGCGGCTCCGCGTTTTCCGCGAGCGGCGCGTCGAACGCGAGCAGCAGCGTGTCGGGGCCGCGCCGTTCCACGCGCGTGACGGCGGCCTCGGCGGCGGGCATGAGCGTGCCCTGGCGCGCCAGCCGCACGCGGTCGCCCGGCTCGACGACGGTGAACCCCTGCGCCTGGAAATGCGCCATCCGCGCGAGCAGGCGGCGGGCGTCCACGCGGCGCAGGACTTGCAGGTAAACGCCGTGGACGTTCATGGCGTCGTCGAGCATGTTGCGAAACTCGCCGTCCTCGATGAGCACGCGCCCGCGGCAGCCGGTGAAGTGCGTGGCGTCGTAGTGGGTCGAGACGTGGCGGCCCGCCTTTGCGTCCGGCACGACGGAGAAGCGCCGCAGCGCCACGTCCTCGCAGCGCTGCGCTAGCAGGCCCATGCCGGGCGCGTGGTGCACGGTGATGTTTTCCAGCGCGACGTTTTTTGATTTTTCCAGAAAAAACGCGGGCGCGGCGCGCAGGTTGCAGCGCAGGAAAACGATGTTGCCGGGCGCCGGGGGCCGCCGCAACCCGCCGCCGCCGCCGGCCGTGTCGAAGCGCACCGTGCGCGCGCCGGTTTGCGTCGCGTGGTAACGAAATCCGTAGGTGTCGCCGGAGCCCGCCGCCTGGCCGCCGCCGTCGGCGGCGAACTCGCACCAGGCGTCCACCGGCAGCCGTTCGCCGCCGGCGCAAATCACGAACGCGCCGTCGTCCACCGCGAACGGTTCGTCCGCGCGCACGCGCACCTCGAAGCCGCGCGCGTCCGCCGCCAGCACCTCGCCCTCGTAGAGCAGCGGCGGCGACCAGTCGATGACGAGGTCGCGCACGCGCACGGCGGCGGAGTTTTCGACGAGGAAGGGCGTGACGTTGCCGTGAAAGACGAAGCGGGTGGCGGCGCCGGCGCCGGCGATGGCGACGGCTTTCGCGCCGTCGAGGGCAAAGGTGAAGCGCCGCGGCGCGCGGCTGTTGTCGTGGTTCGAGACGTGGCGCACGAGCGGGCGCGCGTGCTCCGGGTAAAAATGGTATTCCCCCGGCGCGAACGCCAGCGTGCCGCCGTCCGGCGCGGCCAGGAGCGCGCGCAACGCCGCCCGCGCCGCCGGCGTGCAATCCTCCCCCGTGCCCGGCCGCGCGCCGAAATCCGCCGCGGCAAAATCCGCCGCGCGCAGCGAAACCGCCAAGGCGAGGCCGGCCGCGAGCGCGGCGAGGAGGCGGGAAAAGCGGCGGGGAAAGAGACGCAAGCCGCCGGGGAGCGCACGCGTCCCGCGTGCTGTTTTGGCGTCCCGCCAAAACCTGCAGCCCGGCGGGACGCCGGACGAAACACGCGGGACGCGTGTGCTCCCCGGCGCCGGCGGGCTTCCAAAAAATTTCCATGCCCGCGCCGCTTTTGGGTGCGCGCGGCACCGTTGGTTTGCCGTTTTCATTTCGCCGACGGCACGAATCGCAACAGCGCGCCGTCGCCGCGTTGCAGTTTCAGCGTGATCACGCTGTCCCGCGTGACGCGTTTCAGTTCCTCGCGGCGCAGCGGCGCCTTTTCATCCATCGCCGCCGCGCCCGCCGCGCCCGGTGTTTTGGTTGCATTGCTTCCCACCACGACGGCGTCGAACACGCCGCCGCCCAGGAAACCGAGGTCGAGCGCGGCGATGTCGCGCGGCTCCGCGTTGAGCACCGGCACCCACCACTCGCCGCCGCGGCGGCGCGCCAGCACGACGCATTCGCCGATGGCGGACGGCGCGAGCACGCGAGTCTCGTCCCACTCGACCGGCAGCGCCTTGAGCAGGTCCAGCGCGGGGGCGCAGCGCGCGTCGGCGAGCAGCATTTCGGGAAACTCGGCGATCACCTGCAACGGCGACAAAAACGCCGCCGCCGTCGCGAGCTGGTGCGCCCAGGTGGTCGCGCCCGGGAGGGAAAAGCCGAGCGGCGTGTAATCGCCCGGGCCGATGGCGAGCCGCGTGAAAGGCAGGGCGCAATTATGCTCCGCCGTGACCGGCCCCTCCTTCATCCCGTTCAATTCGAGCCCGCGGATCGCCTCGCGCGAAAGCTGGTTGGGCCAGGTGCGCGTCTCGCCGGTCGGCTTCTGGCAGCCGTGGAAAAGCACGAGCAGTTTTCGCTTCGCCGCCTCGCGCATGATGGCGGTTTGCAGATCGACCATGTCCTTCGACTCGGCGTTGAAAAAGTCGATTTTCATCCCGGCGGCGCCCGCCGCGGCGAGCCGGTCGAGGTAGGCGCGCAGGTCCGCGTATCCATTTTCCGGATTCATCACGTCCCGCATGTGCCGCCAGAGCAGGACGCCCGTGTTTCTTTCGCGTCCGAGTTTCGCCAGTTCGCGCACGCGCGCCCACGGGTCGTCCCATTCCAGCCAGCCCTCGTCCACGAGCGAATACTCGAAGCCCAGCTCCGCCGCGCGGCGCACCATTTGCGCCTCCTCGTCCGGCGTGCCGCAGCGGCGCCGGCTCCACCAGAACCACGTCGCGCGCCCGGCCTTTATCCACGAGGTGTCGGCAAACAGCGCCGCGTCCGCCGCCGGGCTGAGCGCCTCCAGCACGTCGGTGGTGTCGGGCAACGCGTCGAGCGTCCGGGCGAAACGCACCACGCGCCACGGCGACACCACGCCGCCCGCGATGGAAAACCCCTTCGCGCCCTCGGTGAAGTCCGCGCGCGCGGTCACGCCCCGCCCGCCGCCGCCGTCGGCCGCGAGCAGCCTCATGCCGCTGTAGTCGCGCAGGCCGGCCTCGGTGAAGACCAGCCAGCCGGCGGCGTCCGGCAGCTCCACGACCAGCGGCGGGCACTGCACCGGGCCGGCGCGCGAGACCGAGGGCAGGGCGGCCCATGCCGCGCGCATCCAGTAGCCGGCGTAGCTTTTCAGTTTCCAGTCGTTGGGGCGTTCCGCGAGCCAGACGGCGCAGCCCTCCACCGGGCGGAATTCCGACGCCTCGGCGGTGACAAGTTGCACGATGCCGGCACCGGTGGCGGCGCCAGCGGCGGTGGTGGTGCCGGCGGCGGGCATGGGCGCCGGCGCCGGCGGCACGATGTAGCGCCACGCAAACGTGTCGTCCGACATGCGCGCCTCGATCCGCCATTCGCGCGCGCTTTCCGGCTCGCGCAGCGTCACGGCGAGTTCGTTGAACGCGATGGACACCGCGCCGCCGTGGTTGCCGCGCGCGGGAAACGTCTCCACGCACCGCGATGTTTTTTGGGAGACGACCTCCGCGCCCGGGCCGAAAGGGATGCCGTCCACGGTGATGCCCAGCGCCGCGTCGCGGGTGAGCGGGCGGCGCCCGTCCGCGGTTTCGAGGCGGTAGGCCGGCGCGCCGGCGCCGTCGTGGCCGAAGGACAGGACGGCGCGGTTGCCGCCGGCGGGGCCGGTCAGCGTGAGGGTTGAGGCAAGAAGGACGGAGGTGGCGATCATGATGGTGAATGGCGGTGCGTGGCGGTGAAGAATGATGGCGGATGGTGGCGGATGCGGGAGGTGATTGCGATTGAAAGCAGGCTGATGGTCTTTG
Organism: Opitutaceae bacterium; assembly: GCA_031282705.1. GTDB lineage: Bacteria > Verrucomicrobiota > Verrucomicrobiia > Opitutales > Opitutaceae > Termitidicoccus. The sequence goes on from JAITDF010000449.1 coordinate 6,717, forward strand.
CATCCTATGCAGATTGGAGCCGCGGGCGCATCCCAAATTCAGGTCAACCGTTGAACCGGCGCGCCACGACCGGGACCGGCGCGCCACGACTGGGAAATGCCCCGGTGAAAAATGCCGCCGCGCGGAAACCGCCCGCGCCGCGCATTGAGAAGGGTGCCGCCCAAAGTTGCGCACCTCCTCCGAAATCGTTCCCCGCCCTTCGTCTTTCGTTCTTCGTCTTTCGTTCTTCGTTCTCGAAACATCCCGGAGACGGAGAGAACGAGAAAGAGGAAAGATAAAGATAACTGACTGATATTACGCATTTCCGTCGTACCGCAGGTTTCCAAACCTGCTTAAAAACTCACGCATGGCCGCGAACCCGCAATCAGGCATGAGCTTCGAAGCAGACTTGGAAGTCTGCGGTACGACGGAGC
>JAITDF010000599.1 GCA_031282705.1 Opitutaceae bacterium
CTGGCAGGACGGCAAAGTCGCGCCCGGCCTGGAGCAGCATTCGACCGATTTCGAGGCGTCGCGCACGCTTGCCACCGTCAATCCGGACACCGGGGCGCTTTCCGCCACCGGGGTGATCCTGCCCGGCTGGACGAACGATGTCACGGAAGTGCGCGGCGGCATCACGGGCGGCGCGGACAGTTCGCATTTCCAGATCACCCAGGGCGCGAATGGATTTCTCGACAACCAGCACCGTTTCCATGTCGGCCTGGAATGGAAGCCGCGCGCGTGGACCGTCGATCTCGTGGCCGCCTATTCGCGGAGCAGGGTCGATCTGCGCGGAGGGGAGCGCAGGCCCGCCTCCGCGCTCCAGATGGTCGCCACCGTCCGGGGTGTCGGCTGGCGCATCGACAAATCAAAGTCGGCGGAGTTTCCCGAGGTCATCCAGACCGGGGGCCCGGACGTCACGGACCTTTCAAATTATGAGGACGGTCATGTCGTCAAGTATTATGGCGGGCGCGATGCCTCCGTAAGCACCGCGGCGCTGAATATCAAACGAATCCAGCGCCTCGGCATCCCGGTCGAATTTGGCGCGGGCGGTGTCCTGCTGAGATCGAAAATCGCGGAAATCGGCGGGCAGACCCGCTGGTATTATGCGGGGCTGGATGGCGCGCGCGACACGGGCGACGAGGACCTCTCCGTCTTCCGCGATCCGAATTTCCAGCGCGACACGCGATTCCATGACCCCTATGCGCCGGCCTTCAACATGACCGCGATAGGGCAGTCGCTCGCCAGGCATCCCGGCCGCTGGGTCGAGGATATATATTACCGCGAATCCGAAAGACTGCAAGACACCCGCGACGTGCGCGAAGACATCTACGCCGGATACCTCATGGCAAAAACCGTCATCGGCAGGGCCGGAATCCTTGCGGGCGTGCGCTATGAAAAAACGGATGTATGGGGGACCGGCCATGAAAAAGTGGGCTCCTACCCGAATATCACCGATCCCCATGAGCGCCTGGCCGCCGAGTTTCGCGACAGGGTCACGCACAGGGGCGCTTACGAGCACTTTTTCCCGAGCGTGCACATCAAATACGCGATCACGCCCAACCTCCTCGCGCGCGCGAGCTGGTCAACCGCCATCGGACGCCCCGAACCGACCAATCTCATACCGCAGTTCGCCCCGAACATAAGCGAGCGGACGCTTACGATTGACAACCCCGGCCTCGGGCCGCAATACGCGAACAATTTTGATGTCTCACTGGAATATTATTTCGAGCCGATCGGCGTGTTCGGAATCAGCGAGTTCAGAAAGAACATAAAGAATTTCATATATCTCGACACCGGAAGCATCATCGGCCACGGCCCGGACAACGGCTATGACGGCATGTATGAGGGTTACGAGTTGCGCCGGAACATGAACGGCGGCAAGGCGTCGGTCGAGGGCATCGAGCTCGCCTGGCAGCAGCAGCTCTCCATCATCACCGACGCCCTCAAAGGCGCCTCGATATACGCCAACTACACCTATCTGCGCACCAAGGGCAACTACGGCACCGGCGAGCAGCGCGGCACGGGCGCCGTCGCCGGCTTCATCCCGCGCGCGGCCAACCTCGGGCTGCGCTATAACTACCGCGATTTCGGCTGCCGCCTGTCAATGATACACACGGGCAGCTATCTGGATGGGTTCGCGACCAACCTTTCGCGCCGCCGCTACATACGCGGGCGCACCACGTGGAACGCCGGGATCACCTGGCGCTTCTCCAGGCAGTTCCGCCTGTTCATCGACTTCAATAACCTGACCGACGTGCCGATTGAATATTATCGCGGCAAGGAATCCCGCCCCTCCACGACCGTCTATGGCGGACCGAATATAAACATGGGTGTCAACGGACTCTTTTGACTGCGCTGCCGTCCCTGACGCCATCCCACTTCCAACAGACACATTGAACCTGCAGCCATGATCCAATCACCGGACAAGATCAAGCGCATCCTCGCGTTGCTGCTCGCCGGGCTGTTCCCGCCAGTGCCGGCAGCCGCGCATGGCGGCGCCAGCCTGCTTTTGGGCGCCAGTTTGACCGGCTCGACCGAGGCCGAATGGGCCGCCGGCTCCACCCGCGCCGCCAGTCATCCCGACGCCACCGTTTCAGCCGACGGCCTCCGTTTGCAACCGGGACAATGGCTGCGCTTTCGCGCAGCCGATAATATAAATTTCACCCAAGGCACGCTCTCGCTCCGCTTTCTGCCGGGCGCGTCTTCGGATGTTGTTGCCGGCACCGCCTCTGGGTATTTGCTCTGCTCCCGCATCCGCTCCGGGCCCGTCTTCGCGCTCATGTATGATCCGGGGAAAAAACCCGCCGAAGTGGTGTTCTGGACATCCGGCGACGGCAAAGTGCAGAACCGCCTCGCGCTGCCCGTTCCCAATCTGAAACCGGATGTTTGGCAGCATCTCGTGGCGCGGTGGCGGCCGTCGGGGAAAATTTCCATCGAATGCGCCGGCCACAAGGCTGAAAGGCTCGTTCCCGGTTCGGTGCCGCTTGTCCCGTCCGCGTCGATGCTCGACTTGTATGTTGGCTCCAACGCCAAGCAAATTTCGACGGGGCCCTACGGCCCACGCGCCACGTTTCACGGCCTGCTGCGCGATCTTCGCATCTACGCAACCAGCGACGCCGTTCCCGACAGTTCCCCGCTCCCGCGCAAACCCGCCCCCGCCGCCGCCGTGGCGTTTCCAAAAACAAAACGCCGGACCGATGCCAAAAGCGCCTCCGGGCGCAAACGCTTCGACATCGTTCTCAATCCGACAAAAACAGATTGGAAACAAAAACCCGTGCGCATGGAATTCTCCCTCGGCAGCGAATG
>JAITDF010000666.1 GCA_031282705.1 Opitutaceae bacterium
AGTGCTCATGGGCGCTGCTCGGGCATTTGTGCCTCGCGATCGCCGCGGGCGGAAAACCCAAAGTGCTGCGAACCGACAACGAGGCGTGTTTTTGCTCGCGGCGTTTTCGATGGGGGCTGCGTCTGCTGGGGATACGGCATCAACGCTCGGATTTGGGGTGTCCGTGGCAGAACGGACGCGTGGAACGGTTTTTCCTGACGCTCAAACAAAAGCTCGACGCATGGGAAGTCTCCGACGCGGACATGCTGGGGCGGGCGCTGGGGGACTTTTCGTTTTGGTATAATTGCGTGCGTCCGCACCAGCATCTGGACGGGAAAACGCCGATGGAGGCATGGTGGGGGATTGATCCGTATGCGCGGGTGCCAAAACGCAGCGAATGGTTTTCGGCTTGGGACGGCCTGCTTACGGGTGAATGGCACGACTGGGGCTGACGCCGGTTTTTGTTCTTTGAAAAACCATTCGTTTAAAAATACCGGCGGTTGCCGTCATGGGGGAAGTGTATCCATCACATGCCTTGTGGCGGCGATTTGCGGGTAAAACACGGGGATTGCGGGCGAAAATCATCCCGTTTTTCCCGATGCGTCAGCCTCGCGGACATTCGGACGGGGCAGCGGCGAGTTCTCGCCGCTTTCGACGGCGCGACTGGTCGCGCCGCCCGCCGGCGGTCTCGGCGCGGCGGGCCGGCTTTCAGAGAACGCTGCTATCCGGGCAATCCGGGCGAACGGCGTCGTTTGGGGCGGAGGGCGGTTTGCCGTCCCCCGTCCGCTGGCATTGCCAAGGCGGCGGTTTGGCGCTGGAACCGGCGCCGATGCCAGCGCAATGGCGGCAAATAACCGTTGCGGGTGGCGCCGGTTTTGCGCTGGGTTGGGCGCCGATGCCAGCGCAACCCGCAAAACCCGCCGCGCCCGCCATGCCTGCCATGCCCGCCGCGCCCGCCGCGTCCGCAAAACCTGCCGCGTCCGCCAGGCCCGCCGTGCTGCACTACGTCGGCTACGACACCGACGCGGGCGGCATCGTGTCGATCGTGCGCAACCTCGCCGGCGCGGCGGCGGCGCGGTTCGATTGCGTGTTGGGTGTGAACCCGGGGTTCGCGCAGCTGCGCGCGCCGCCGCTGCCCGTGCTGGAACTGCCGCGCGTCGAGGGCGAGCGCATTTCCCCGTCCGCGTTCTGGCGCGCGCGCATCGCGGCCCGCGCCGCGCAGTCGTGGCTGCGCGCGGACGGGCGCAATATCTTCCACGGGCATTCCCGCGCCGGGTTGCTGGTGGCGTTGTGGCTGGCGCGCTGGGGCGAGCGGCGCGCGGTGGCGAGCGTGCATTGCTACGGGCGGCGGCGCTGGTTTTACCGCTGGGCGGCGCGCAGCCTGGGCGGGCGTCTCTGGATGCTCAGCCCGGCGATGCTGCGGTATTACGGCATCGGGGCGGCGGCGGGCTGGGAAAAATGCCTGCCGGGTTGCGTCCGTTTTCCGGTTGCCGGGGGGCATGGCGGGGAGAGGCGGGGCGCGCCGCGCGACGGCGTGCTGCCCGCGGGCGGCGGGCTGCTCGCGGAGGCGCGGCCCGCGGATGGAACCGGCGTGCTGCGCGCGGGCGGAATCGGCGCGCTGGCGCGGTGGAAGGGCTGGCATCTCGCGCTTGAGGCGCTGGCACGCCTGCCGGCGGAGGCGCGGGGGCGCTGGCGGTTCACGCATATCGGCGGGGAGGACGGCTCGGCGGAGTCGGCCCGCTACGCGGCGGAGTTGCGCGCGCAAACCCGCGCGCTGGGGCTGGAAACGTGCGTGCGCTGGGCGGGGCCGCGGCCGTCGTCGGAGGCTTTGTTGCGCGGGCTCGACGTGCTGCTGGTGCCGTCGGACAACGAGCCGTTTTCCGTCGCGCGGCTGGAGGCGCTCGCCGCCGGGGTGCCGTCGCTGTCGGCGGATTCGGGCGGCGCGCGGGATCTGGTCGTGCCGCCTGAGAATGGCTGGTTGTTTCGCAGTGGCGATGCGGAGGATATGGCGCGTCATCTGGCCCGGCTGGCGGCCCCCGGCGCGCTGGCGGAGGCGCGGATCGACCGCGCGGCGCTGGCGCGGCGTTTTTCGGTGGAGGCGTCGGTCGCGCGGCATGCGGAGATTTATGAGGTGTTGCTGTCGGGTGGAGGTAACGAGTAGCGAGTAGTGAGTAGCGAGTAGTTCTACTTTGTTTAAAAAAGGCTCATTTTTTGAAAACTTCCGATGCGATGAACTGATGTTACGCGGCGGCCAGTTTTGGCAGGGCGGTCTCGCCGAGACCGCCGCGAGCACCACGAGGCAAACGACGGCGGTCTCGGCGAGGCCGCCCTGCCAAAATCTGCCGACTGCGTAACATCAGTTATCAGGTGTGCGAACGCGACCCGCGCGCCTGCGCGGAGCAAGCCGTGCCCGGGCAGCCGCGCCCGGGCCGCCCGGGGAACCAAACCCGGCTGCGGCGTGAAAGTGTGCAGCAAAGCGTGGAGCAACCGGGCAAAAAATACTTTGAGGCAGAATCGCGCACGGTGGTGCAACGCGAAAGCGTGCGCGGGACGCTGCGCCGGCGGGTGTGGGCAAGGAAAGTGTGGCTGCCGTCCGCGGAAGGGCGCGCGGCGCG
>JAITDF010000422.1 GCA_031282705.1 Opitutaceae bacterium
CATGTACCGCAGGTTTCCAAACCTGCTTCCGGGCCGAAGGCCCGCAAAAGCCCGCAACCAAGTGTGGGCTTTCAAGCAGGTTTGGAAACCTGCGGTACGACGGAGCCGCGTAACATCAGAGAACATAAGTATGATCGGCGGATGAATCCGGAGACAGGCGCGGCATGCTGTCCTTTACATGCAGATGCGCAACATGCCCGCGGACGACGGCCCAAGTGTCGCCGGGCGGCTCCCTTCCGAGACGCCACGCCCTGCCGCCTTTCGCAATTACACCCAAGCGGGGAGGGGAGAGCGGAGGGACGGGCGAAAGTTTGGGCGGCGGAGGCGAACGGACTTGAAGCGACTTAAATCGACACAAAGCGAATTAAACCGGCTCGAATTTCGACTGTGGCGGGAGGTTCGTGCGGGGGCGTGCGGGGGAGGTTTGTTCTCGTTCTCTTACTCGTTCGTGTTCGCGTTCTCTTTTTCACGGCGCCTGCGGCGTCATCGCTTCACATCATCGCAAATGTCTCCGGGTCGGGGCCGATGCGGTGGCCTTTGTTGAGCTTGGCGAAGGCGGCCATGTCGCCGGGGTCGAGCGTGAACTTGAAGATGTCCGCGTTTTCCACGATGCGCGCGGGGGTCACGGATTTCGGGATGACCACCAGGCCGAGTTCGAGGTGCCAGCGCAGGATGACCTGGGCCGGGGTGCGTTTGTGTTTTTCGGCGATTTTTTGGACAACCGGGTCCTTGAGCAGGCTGCCGCCCTGGGCGAGCGGGCTCCAGGATTCGGTGACAATGCCGCGCCCGGCATGGAAGGAGCGCAGCGCGGCCTGCGGGAATTGCGGGTGAAGCTCGACCTGGTTCACGGCGGGGACGACGCCGGTCGCCTCGATGATGCGGCGCAGGTGCGAGGGCATGAAATTGGACACGCCGATGGCTTTCGCGCGCCCTTCGTCGCGCAGGCGGATGAGCGCCTTCCATGTGTCCACGTATTCATTGCGCGAGGGGACCGGCCAGTGGATGAGGTAGAGGTCAACGTAGTCGAGGCCGAGGCGCGCGAGGCTTTCGTCCAGCGCCTTGGGCGCGCGGGCGGCGCCGTGGTCGGAGTTCCATAGCTTGGTGGTGATGAAAAGTTGCTCGCGCGGGATCGAAACGGCGCGCAGCACCTCGCCGATGGCGGCCTCGTTTTGGTAGGCGGAGGCGGTGTCGATGGAACGGTAGCCGGCTTCGAGCGCGGTGTTGAGCACGGTGGCGACCTGGTCGTTGGAGACCTGCCACGTGCCGATTCCGAGTTGCGGGATGCGGCGGCCGTTGTTGAGGGTGACAAATGGGATTGCTGGTTTGGCGGTCATGAAGGGAGTTTAAGTTGAGAGTTTAAGTTTGAGTTTGAGTTAAGTTGTAATCGCGAAAGAGGCGAAGGCCGTGAAGAGGAATGATGGATGGAATTTTTGGAATTTGGGATTTTGAAATTCAGAATTTTTTTGGGATTTGGTTTTTGGGATTTGAAATTTTCCTTCTGCCGCCTGCCCCCCGCCCCCCGCCGCCGGCCAATTGCTACCCGGCACCCGCCCCTTCCTCCCCGGCGGTGCGCGTGCCGCGATGCAGGGCGGCGATGCCGCAGGTCATGCCCCAGGAGCGCACCCCGGCGAAGCCGGCGCGGCGCAGTTCCTCCTCCATCGCGGGGCGCGCGGGGAAGGCGGCGATGGTCTGGTTGAGGTAGTCGTAGGCGGCGCGGTCGCCCGTCACGAGTCCCGCGATGCGCGGCAGGAGGTGGCGCAGGTAGAAATAATAAAACGGGCGAAGCCACCGCCAGGGTTGCGAAAATTCGAGCACGAAGACGCGTCCGCCGGGGCGCAGCACGCGGTGCATTTCGGAGAGCGAGCGGTGGCGGTCGGCCATGTTGCGCAGGCCGAAGGCGATCGTGACGGCGTCGAACGCGGCGCCGGCGAACGGGAGCGCCATGCCGTCGCCCCGGCGGAAGGCGATGGCGCCGTAGGCGGCGCGGCCGCGGCGCACGCCGCCGCGTTTTTTTTCCTCGGCCCGGTCGAGCATGGGCTGGCAGAAATCCACCCCGGTGATGCGCGTGCCGGCGGGCAGGCCGCGGCAGAGCGCGAAGGCCGCGTCGCCGCTGCCGGTGGCGAGGTCGAGCACGTCGGACGGCGCGGCGCGGCGCACCGCGCGCACGAGGCGATGACGCCACCAGACATCCATGCCGCCGCTGAGCAGGCGGTTCGCCGCGTCGTAACGACGGGCGATGCGGGCGAACATGGAATTGACGGCGACCGGGTCGGGCATGCGGCGGAATGGCGTGGCTGGGACGAGCCGGCATCTTGGAATGAAACGACCGTGCTTGACCACCAATTTCTGACACAGACGGTTTTTTGCCGCCCGCAAGCCGCCCGCCTGGGACGCAAGATGCTTCGCAAAACGCCCCCTCCCCCCGGCAACTCAGCCGCGAGCGTGGTTTTAACGGGAGGAAGCACTCGCGCGGCCCGACCTAATACACATCATAATTCAACTTACTAATTCCCCGTCCGATCCGACTGCTCTTCAATTTATACCGGTTCTTGATATTCCCAAAAATCCGCCTGCGCCCCCTGCATCGCGCGCTTGCATACGAGGGGACTCCGGCCATTTTTGTTTAGCCAGACACCATTTCCACCAACGCAACCGCATTATGTCCAACGCACTTCCATTCCTTACCGCAGCCGAGGCCGCTGCGCTTATCAACCACGGGAGCACCATCGGTGTCAGTGGTTTCACGCCTGCCGGCGCGGCAAAAGTGGTGCCGAAAGCCCTTGCCGCCCGCGCCCGTTCGGAGCACGAGGCCGGCCGCGAATTCAAGGTCGCCATCATTTCCGGCGCATCGACCGGCGACTCGCTGGACGGCGAGCTGGCCCGCGCCGACGCCGTTTCCTGGCGCACGCCCTACCAGAGCAACAAATCGCTCCGCGAAAGCATCAACACCGGGCGCATCCACTTCTTCGACATGCACCTCTCGCATCTTGCGCAGCAGGTGCGCCGCGGCTTTCTCGGCAAGCTCGACTGGGCCATCGTCGAGGCCTGCGACATCACGCCGGAAGGCGAAATCGTGCTCAGCACCTCGGTCGGCGCCTCGCCCACCTTTCTCCACCAGGCCGGGCGGGTCATCATCGAGCTCAACCGCTACCACTCGCCCAAACTCCGCGGCTTCCACGACATCTACGAGCCGCTCGACCCGCCTTTCCGCAAGATCATCCCGTTGGAAAACTGCACCGACCGCATCGGCTCGCCCGTGGTCAAAATCGACCCGGCAAAAATCGCCGCCGTCGTCGAGAGCAACGCCCCCGACGAGGTCGGCGGCTTCGACCCGGCGGACGAACTGACCAACAAAATCGGCGCCAACGTCGCCGAGTTCATCGCCAATGAAATCGCCGTCGGCCGCATCCCGCGCGAATTTCTCCCGCTCCAGTCCGGCGTGGGCAACATCGCCAACGCCGTGCTCGGCGCGCTCGGCACGAACCCCGACATCCCGGATTTCCAGATGTTTTCCGAGGTCATCCAGGATTCCGTCATCGGGCTCATCCGCTCGGGCAAATGCAAATTCGCCACCGGCACCTCGCTCACCATCGCGCCCTCCCTGCTCCAGAGCATCTACGCGGACCTCGAATTTTTCCGCCCGCGCCTCCTGCTCCGCCCGCAGGAAATCACCAACAATCCCGAGATGGTGCGCCGCCTGGGCATCATCACGGTGAACACGGCCATCGAGGTGGACATCTTCGGCAACGTGAACTCCACGCACATCATGGGCACCGGCCTGATGAACGGCATCGGCGGCTCGGGCGACTTCACGCGCAACGCCTACATCTCGATCTTCACCTGCCCGTCCACCGCGAAGGGCAACAAGATCAGCACCATCGTCCCCTTCGCGAGCCACCTCGACCACAGCGAGCACTCCGTGGCCGTGCTCATCACCGAGCAGGGCGTGGCCGACCTGCGCGGCAAATCGCCCGCCGAGCGCTCCCGCGAAATCATCAACAAGTGCGCGCACCCCGATTTTCGCGAGCCGCTCACGCGCTACTACGAATCGACCAAAAAAGGCCACACGCACGCCTCGCTGGCGCACGCGTTTTCATTCCACCAGCAATTCATGGCCACCGGCGACATGCATGGCGCGCATGTCGCATAAGGCGGCACCCCCGCCTTTGCGCGACAGGGTGTGTGATTCAAAGTGGCCAGCCCGTCGTCCATCGTCTTTCGTTTCTCTTTCCTCTTTCTCTTTAACTGATGTTACGCGGAACGGCGGGTTCGGGGAGCGCACGCGTCTCGCGTGCCGGCTTGGGCGTCCCGCCCAAACCCTTCTGTC
>JAITDF010000709.1 GCA_031282705.1 Opitutaceae bacterium
CCTCCTCGACCGAACCGCCCTGGCTGGACACATCCAGTTCGGGGCACAACGACACATAACCGGAACCCTCCTTCTCCAAAACAGCGGTCAGATTCAGTGTTTCATGATGAACGGTGGGAAAACATGGCCGCCCCTCATCGCAAGCGCGATATCGCAATCCATCGCCGCGCCGCCGGCGCCCTTCATTGGGGACAAGAGCTTTCGCCGGGGGCAGGCCAAGGTCTTCGTTTGGTCAAATATCTCCGTTTCCGCGTCGCGCGGGGGTTGCCGGTTGACCTGCCGCGCCTGTCCAACGACGCCGGGCCATTCATAAGGGGCTGGGTTAAAAACAAAAGGCGCTGAGGGTCGCCGTCATGCCTGACACGCCCGGCCCCCGCCCCGCCAAATTTGCCGCCGGCGCCAAAAAACTTGCGCGCGCCATGCCGCCCGGCACGCCCCCGCCCATGCCCGCGCGCCACCGCCGTCGGCGGCGCGCCCGCCAAAAAAATCTTTCCCCGCCCGCCCCGTCATGGCACAACGCACATCCGTGCCCACCGACATCCAAAACATCAACGCCCGCGACACGCACGCCGCCATCGCCCGCCTCGCCCGCCTCATCCTCCAATGCCATCCGGCGGACGAAAAACTCCTCCTCCTCGGCATCGCCAACGGCGGCATCGTCCTGGCCCGCCGGCTCGCCCGCCATTTCAAACACGCCCTCGCCGGCACGCTCGACATTTCCTTCCACCGCGACGACATCGGCCGCCACCCCATCCCCAAGGAATTCGCCCCCACGCACATCCCCGCCGACGTAAACGGCGCGCGCATCATCCTGGTCGATGACGTCATCCAGACCGGCCGCACCATCAACGCGGCCCTCAACGAACTCTTCGACCACGGCCGCCCCGAACGCGTCGAACTTGCCGTGCTCATCGACCGCGGCGACCGGCGCCTGCCCATCGCGCCCGACTTCCGCGCCCTCCAGCGCGACGCCACCCCCGGCGAAAAAATCCTCGTCCACATCGACCCCGACGCCCCCGGCAAGGACCGCATCTCCATCGCACCGGCATCGCCGGCAAAGAAAAAAAACGCCGGATGACAGGCATCCCCAAAACCACGCCGCCCCCCTTCGCGCACTCCCCTTACCCGCCATCCCTTCCCCGCCACCCGCGCCCACTCGCGCCACTTAAACTTACACTTCCAACTCAAACTTAAACCCTCAACTTAAACTTTTCCAAACCATGCCCTGGCATCGCAAAGACCTCATCACGCTCGAGGAACTCAGCCTCGACGAAATCAACCAGATCCACGCCACCGCCGCCGCCTTCAAAAAAATCCTCGGCCGCAGCGTGAAAAAAGTCCCCGCCCTCCGCGGCAAGACCATCGTCAACCTCTTCCTCGAACCGAGCACCCGCACCCGGCTCTCCTTCGACATGGCGGCCAAGCGCCTCAGCGCCGATGTCATTTCCTTTGACGCCGCCGCCTCCAGCACCACCAAAGGCGAAACGCTCCGCGACACCGCCGAAAACATCCGCGCCCTCGGCGCCGACATGATCGTGATCCGCCACGCCGCCTCCGGCTCGCCCCTCTACCTCTCCAAAATCCTCGACATCCCCGTCATCAACGCCGGCGACGGCGCGCACGCCCACCCCACGCAAGGCCTCCTCGACACCTTCACGATGCGCGAGCACCTCGGCGACCTCCGCGGCCGCAAAATCGTCATCCTCGGCGACATCCTCTTCAGCCGCGTCGCCCGCTCCAACATCCACGCCCTCATCAAATTTGGCGCCAACGTCACCCTCGTCGGCCCCTCCACCCTCGTCCCGCGCTGGTTCACCGGCCCCGGCGTGGAAGTCTCGCACGACCTCCGCGGCGCGCTCGCTGGCGCCGAGGTGGTCATGCTCCTGCGGATACAGCACGAACGCCAGGCCAGCGCGCATTTCCCCTCGCTCGGTGAATACACAAGCATGTTCGGCCTGAACAAAACCCGCGCCGGCTGGCTGAACCCCCGCGCCATCATCATGCACCCCGGCCCGATCAACCGCGGCGTCGAAATCGACAACGACCTCGCCGACGGCCCCAACAGCGTGATCCTTGAGCAAGTGACCAACGGCATCGCCGTCCGCATGGCCGTCCTGTATTTATGCTCCGGCGGCCAGCCGGAAAATGTGCTCGCACCGGAATGATTTTCCCAAAAAACACCCGGTTCCCCGCGCATCACACCGGGGCGCAAAGCCGGAGGCCGGAAGCCGGGGAAAATCCCAAATCCCAAAATCCCAAAATCTGGTTCGTCGCAGGTTACGTCACTGATGTTACGCGGTTCCGTCGTACCGCAGGTTTCCAAACCTGCTTAAAACTCACGCCTGGTCGCGAACCCGCAATCAGGCATGGGTTTCGGAGCAGACTTGGAAGTCTGCGGTACGTCAGAGCCGCGTCCCATCAGTTACGTCACATGCCCCCCTCCGGGGCTGGCCAACGCCGCTGTCGCCCCTCCAGGGACTTTGCGGTCTCATCGAAAACGGCGACAAACCAGATTTTGGAATTTTGGGATTTGGGATTTTCCCCGGCTTCCGGCCTCCGGCTTTGCGCCCCGGCATTTTGCGCCCCGGCATTTAAGATTGGAATCCCCCTCCGATCCCCCCTAGCGTGACGCGATGAAAATCGTTCACGTCGCGAGCGA
>JAITDF010000435.1 GCA_031282705.1 Opitutaceae bacterium
CAACCCGCGCCACCGCCGCAACCCCGGTCCGCCATGCGCATCCACACCGTGCGCACCGGGGACACCCTGTATAATATCGCCCGCCAGTATTACGACACGGCCTCCACCGCGCGGGTCAATGCGATCTACGAGGCCAACCGCGACGTGCTGCGCAGCACGACCGACCTGCGCCCCGGCATGCAACTGCGCATCCCGTGACCGAAGAACTTTTGGGAAGACCCCAAAAGCCTCCCCCAGCACACCAACCACGGAGCCCTGAAGGACACGGAGCGCGCCCGCGCAAGAAACGGCAGCATCCCGCCACCCGCCGCAGGCGAAACCCGCGCCCGTCTCGCGGGCATTTTCTCAGCCGGCAAAATTGGCGCCCTCACGGGGAATGCTGTTTCAGAGCGAAACAGGAAAATTTCCAACAGATTTCCAACAAATTCAACGGGCGGCGAGGACGAAAATGCGCCCGCTTTCGGGCGCGGCTCATGCCACGCGCCGCCGACTTGCCTTTCCCTTTCGTTTTTCACGGGCGTTTTTTTCAATAGAAGCATGGGTTGTCAACGGCGCGGCACGGCCGCAAAGGGTGCGGCCGTTCACGAGGGCAACCCGGCCTTCGTCCATGCGCCGCGGACGGCGCGGAACGCTGAGGTCGAGAAAGCGCCCCCGGCCAGCTGTCATCAATGAATGCATGGTTTTTTAGGATGACGGGGGAGCCGGGGTCGAAGGCGGATGGGGAGCGTGACGTTGTGGAGAAACGCGGCACAGCCGGCGGGCGTGTCCACGGGGTGGACTTGCGCCGTTGTCCGCACGCCGCTGGCGCCAAGACGCCAGTGCGTCGCGAGCCAGAATGCCTCAAAAATCCTTAAAGAGGTGCCAGAGGTAAAGTGTCGGCTGCATCACGCTCACAGGCTGGTTGCCGCCGGCGGAGTTGGTTGTTCCGCTAAAGTTCGACTCGGGCCTATTCGCCCCGCCGTTGGCAATCACGTCGCTTTTTCCACTTTCGCCATACAATTGAATCGGCCCTATTGTATGCGAGTGCGCCGGCAGTTGCGCGACGGAAAGCCATATATTTTCTTCTCCGACGGCTCTATTGGACGGCCTTGGCGCGATGGGATTGTCGGTGGCCATAGCTATGGCCCGGCCTTTTCCATCGTGCTCAAAAATAAGCCAGCCTGGATTTCTGTCGAGGGCTTGCTCGCGGGTGAGATAAACCGCCTTCACGTCGCCGGGCGACCCGGAAACGGTCGTCCATCCTTGCTGCGCCCGCGTAATCCAGACATTGATGGTGGTGTCGAAATACAAGAAGCCGGTGCTTGCGTTGGGCGGGCGATCGGAAGAGGGGCCGGAAGAGATGGGGATGAACTGCCGCCAGTAGTTGGTGTTGTTGAGCGCGCGGCCCGTGTTGTCGTCCTGTTTGGAAATATACAAAATGTCGCCATAACGCACGACCGAACCGGCGTGGTATTCCTGGGCGGCGTGATATTCGGGAACGCCGGACTGGAAGAGATAGGCGAGCTGGCGCGAAAACAGGAATTGCAGCGCGTTCATGTCCTGCATGGCGGCGGCGTTGTTGAGCACGGTCGCGCCGCTCCAGCCTTGGGCGTAGGCGGGGAGGGACTGGATGGCGTCGGGGTCTTTCGTGAAGCCCGACGCGCCGGCGGCGAGGCTGCCGAAGACGGCGATGTTGCCGGAGGCGGGCTGGCCGTCGCCGAATACTTTTTGGATTTTGCGTTCGAGTTTGGACATGATGGGAAGAGTTTAAGGTTAAGGGGAGAGGCGGAGGTCGGGGGGGCGGGCGGGGAGGAAGACGAGGGGCGCGGGCGCGGGGCGGGAACGCCGGGCGGCGGGGGCGGGGAGGAAGATGAGCACGATGCGCGGGGCCGGGGCCGGGGCGGCGCGGTTGCGCCGGAAAACCAAGGGGGTCGCGTTGGTTTTTTCGGGGTTGACCTCTCCCGCGTTTGCCGCATTGTTTGACGATGGCCGCCGGTTTGAGGTGTTAATTGAGAATTTTGTCTCGTCCTCAAGTTTGGCGGCCTTTTCGTCGTCAACATAGAGCAACATTCCAGACTTTGCATCGCGCTCCAAAAGTTGCTTTTCGCGAGGTGAGTTAGGCGCGTATGCACTGGCAATGAAAGTGTCCCCGTCCTTCCCGTGATCGGGGCGCAAAAACACGAGCACCGGCCTTTTGTCGCCGGATTGGTTTTCCGCCGTGATTGTGGTCACTGCAAGGAAGCCGTCTCCTTCCTTGAAAACGGCAACGGGCGCGGCGTATTCGCCGGGGAGTGCGGCGATTTGCTCCGCCGTCAGATGGTGCGCGTTCGCCATTTTGCGAATGCGCCGCACGTCTGAAATGATTTTCGCGTCCGCCGGCATTCCAACGCCGGCAAGGATTTTCGGCGTGTTGGAAAAATGCACCACGGCCTGCCGTCTTTGCACCGAGCCGGATGCCGGGTCTTTGTTCAATGCCGCCTTGATGTCACTGCCGAGCGTTTTGGAAACGGTGAGGCCGGTTTCCTTTTTCGCTTTTGCCACACCCCCGGCACCGCCGCCGCCTTTGAACTCCCCCGCCTTGTTGCGTGGATGCTCTTCTTCTTTCCAGACAGCGTGGCGTCTCGCCGGGCGGAAAACCAGCGTAGGTGCGAGAGGGGCGCAAAATCGAAGGGGGGCGGCGGGCATGAACCCGGCTATCGGTATTCTCGGCATGGGTCAGTCCTTTCTCGCCTTCAGCTTTATTATCTCGATTTCGAGTTGCCCGAGTTTCGATTCTATCTCGGCCTGCTTCGCCTTCACCTCCGCAAACGCCACGTCGCCGGCTTCCAGCCGCATCATGATTTTGACGCGTTCTATTCGCGACTTCCACAGTTCGCGGATGACGGAAATGCAAATGGGCACCAGCACGGCGCTCACGAGGATGGAGATGAGCTGGATGATTAATTCTCGCGACATGGGTTTTGATATTGGAATTTGGGAGCAGGGGCGGGAATCGAACCCGCTTTTCCACCTTATGAGGATGGCGACTTAACCGTTTGTCCTCCCTGCTGTGTTTATGGCCGGTTATTTTTCAGCCTCCAGTTTGTCCCGCTCCAGTTGCAGGTTGTTGATCGTCTCCAGCGCGTCTTTCGCCCACGCCCGCACCGGCTCCGGGCTCGCCAGCACCGCCGGAAACTCCGGCCTGTCCATCAGACGGCGGACGTGGTTCGTCCCCGCCGGCCTCGACAGGCTGTTGCAGCCCGCCAGCAGCGGGAGCAGTGCCGCGAAAAGCAGCGTCAATGTCAGCTTGGTTTTGCGCATGTTGTTTCTCCGCCTGCGATGTTTTGATGAGTCCCGCCAGCCACCGGAAAAACTCCGCGACCTTCGCGAGCGCGCCGGGGATTTGGAGAATGAGTTTCAACCATGACATGGGTGTTGGTTTTGGTTGGTTTTGAGGTTGGTTACGGCCGGCGGTCACGCCGGGACCGTTTTCGTGATTGCCCCGCGCGCGGACATGAATCTGAATCCAGCCCGTGGAAAAAGACCGACAGCCCGCGCGGACGCTCATCAACAACGCCCTGGAGCTTTTCAAAATCAGGTCGCTGGATTTGCTTGGCGACGCGCAATGGACGCTCATCCGCAACAACCGCCTCGTGAAGGCAGCCATCCTGCACAAGGGATGGCTGGCCGACTACCATGCACGGAAATTCCCCCTGCTTCCGGGCGACGCGCTCCTGTGCGCCTTTCAAGAGACCATCTCCTACGACGCGGGCGGCAACGAAATAAAACGCGCCCTCGCCATTGTCGAAGTGAAGGAAATAATCCGCCCCCCGGAGCAGTTGAAGCTGCCGCCAGACGCGCAATAACAGCAGGCCGGTTGGGAGCTGAGTCATTTTCGTTTGGAGAAATGGTCGAGCGTCGTCAGACCGGGCAGCCCCACGGAAGCGTAGAGCAGCTCGTGGCACGGCCCGCCGGCGGCGGTGAACGTCTGCACGAGGCAGCAGGCAAAGCCCGCCGCCCCGCAGACGCGCCGCAGGCACAGCCGGCACCCGGCCAGTTCAGAGAAGACAGAGAAGAGGGCGCGCATGGCAAATGGTGAACTTGCAAGCAGTGCTTACAGGTTGGCGTTGGCGCCAGTGCCGCCCCCGTCGCCGGCGCCGGCCGCGGCCGCGGCCTCCGCGTTGGCCTCGTCCCCGACGCCCCAGAACGACGCCACCAGCGAGACCGCCAGCCCCACAAGCTGCGCCGCGACATCCTCGCCCAGCCACCCCGCGCTCACCGCCAGCGCGCCGCCGGCCGTCAGCCCGTGCCGCACCAGCGACAGCCAGAAGTGCCGCCACGCCGGCGGCTCGGTCGCCGTCAGCTCGTTGACCGCGCCCCAGACCGAGCCGGCCAGCGTCAGAAACCCGCCGCCGACCAGCCAGGCGGACACGCCTTCACTGACCAGCCCCTTCCCGACCAGAAAGCCCCCGAGCAAAGTAAGCCCGTGGCGCACGATAGATTTGACCGTCTCATTGCCGGCCAGAACGTTGATTATGTTTTTTATGGTTTTCATACGGAGTTGAAAGTTTAAGTCAGCCAGCGAAGCCTCCCATAACCGCAACAGTTTGGAGGAAGGCTTTTTTCTGGTCGCCATTGCAAAAATGGTGAATGACGCCTTCCCGACGCCCCGGACGGGTGACATTGAACCTTTCCGGCATGGGGCAAAGAGTGCCGCGCCAGCGGGTGTTTAGCATCGTCTCTTCCGCCATCCAGAGGTGGGGCGGTAGCTCTGCGGGCGGGGGAGGCACCCATTCAAGGGAGTGCTTTTCAAAGTCAATGAGACGCAGGTGAGCAAGGTTCAAGGCAAGAACGCCGGCGTTGAAATACGTTCCGCCAAAGCGTTCCTTTAGCTCCTTGCTGGCGTCGGGGTGCGGCGCGATATGGATGCCTGCATTTGCAGTGAGTGCCCAGAGCGCGTCGAGACGACCCGTGCAAAAGGTGTCGGTGTCAAGGTATATCAGCCGGTCAACAGGCAGGCGGGGCAGGAGAAACTTGAGCATGTTGGCGCGGGAGTGGCGGGTGTGCGGGCGGTCTTCAAACAGCCTGCTCTTCGGCAGAGGAAACACCACGTTGCGAAACTTGCCTTGCAGCGGAAGCGTGGAGACCAC
>JAITDF010000121.1 GCA_031282705.1 Opitutaceae bacterium
GCGGCGGCGGTCATCACGACGCAGGCGGCGGGGGCGGATGCAAGGTGTTTTTTCATGGTATTGTGCGATTTTTCCGGGTGGAGGCTGGCGAGTGTTTGAATATATTATTGGAGCGGTGACTTGCCCTGATCCCAGAGCGTGAGATTTGCGAGGTCGCGCGCGCCGCGGGGCGCGAGCATCGAGACGGGCCAGGCGATGGCGATGGCGATCACGTTGCCCGCGATGGCGAGGTAGTGGGGGAGGAGCCGCACGCGCAGCGCGTCCGGCAGCCAGCCGGCATCGCCGGCCTTTATCCAGAGCACAAAGAGCAACGAGGCCAAGAGGCCCGCCCATGCGCCGGTCATGTTGACGCGCCGCGTGAGCATGCCCGCGAGGAACACTCCCGGGACGCCGCCGGCGATGATCGCGGCGATTTGCTGAGAAAGATCGGTGAGCGTGGGCGCGTCGAGCATTCGTATGAAGAGGGCGCCGGCGATCATGACAAGCGCGGCGACAAACGACGATATTCTGCCCAGGCGAAGATAGAACGGATCCCCGCCTCCCCGCCCGCCAAATTTTTTATAAATATCATCGACAAACACCATGCTGGAGGTGTTTATCGAGGCGCTCAGCGTGGACATGGCGGCGGCGAGGGCGCCGGCGATGACCACGCCCACAAAACCCGCGGGGAGGCTGTTCGTGATGAAATGCGGCAAGATATGCTCCGCCTTGCGCAACCCCAAAAGCGCCTCGCAGGCGAGGCGGTCGGCGTTAAAAATATAATATACAAACAGGCTGGTGCCGAGGAACTGGAAAAGCGCCCAGACCGGCAGGCAGCCGAAACCGAGCACAAACATGGAGCGCCGCGCTTCGCGGGCGGTTTTTGCCGCGCACCAGCGTTGCACCGTGGACTGGTCGGTGATGACGCCAAGGAATTGGAAAAAGCCGAGCAGGAGCATCATCAGCACGGTCTTTTCGCCCAGCATGAATCCCCAGGGCACCGGCGCGAGGAGGCGGCCATGCAGGGGAAGCGCCGCGTCCCTGACGGCGGCCGCCGGCATGTCCGCGGGCAGGCCTGCCTGGATGGCTTCGCGCGCGGCGGAATCCGCCGCCACCTGCACGTCGTAATTGAACGCGAACTTGTGCCAGGACGACGCCTCCGAAACCAGCGTGGCGAACCCTCCGGGCAGCGAATGGACAACATAGCCGATGCAGACAAACGCCGCCGCGAGAAGTATGAACGTCTGGATGACATCGGTCCAGATGACGGCAACGACGCCGCCCTTGACCGTGTATATGATGGTGACTCCCGTCACGACGAGCAGACAGATGACGAAATCCCAGCCCGTGATGCTTTCAAGCAGGATGGAGAGCAGGTAGGCTATGGTGCTCGTCTTGGACAACTGGGAGACGAGAAAGATGACCGCCGCGTAATAGGAAATGGAACTGCCGAAGCGCGCGGCCAGATAGCCGTAGGCGGAGGTGATGGTGCCGCGGCGGTAGAACGGTATGAAAATGAAGGCCGCCAGGATCGTGATGACGGGAAAGGCGAGATTCGGGATGAAACGCAGCCATGCCGTCTTGAAGGCGTCGGCTGGAATCGCGAGAAACGTGACCGAACTGATTATGGAGCCGATAAAACTGATGCCGATGACCCAGCCGGAGAAAGCCTTGCCCGCGAGAAAATATTGCTCGGTGGACTTGTTTCGCCGCCCCGTGAAAAGGCCGATGGCGATCATCCCAACAAAGTATAGGCATATTATAATAATGTCTGCGAGGGCCAGTTTCACGTGAAGGGGGATTTTGGAAGGCGCGATTTCCGTTATGTTTGTTATTGTGACATCATCTGATGAATGGCCGCGGTTCCAGCGGCGCTTTTCAATTCGTCCGCGGCCGAGCCGCCCGGAATTTCCGCGTCGGACGGCGTATGCCCGATGGAAATTTCAAAATTCGAGATCGTAATGTCAGGCATCCCCGCGCCAGCCGTGACCAATCCCGCCGTGTTGAACGCATCCAAGGGGGCGTCCCCGTCGGGCGCGCGAACCTCGACCGCCCGGGGCATGTCGCCGCCGAATATGCGAATGGACACAAGCGCGCCGGCATCTGTCTTTTCGATGGCGAATTCCACGTCGTATTTCAGTCGCTTGGCGAGTTTGCGGTGAAAGTCCCTGCCCGAGGCGAGCACCAAGGCGCCGCCGGGCACGCCCGCGCCCTGCTTGTGCAAGGAAACCGACGCGATGCCCGAATCGGAGACGGGGGCGAGCGATGCCGAGTAGCCGCGCGCGTCTTGCGAACCCTGATTGAACAGGCCGATGATGAGCGCATTGTCTTTCGCGCCGAAGGTGCGCGCAGCCGTGAATTGCAGGCGCAGCCGGACGCGCGTTCGCTCCCGGGCGAGCCGCACGGGTGAAAACGGCAGCCACGCGCCGCGCCGGTCCCTGTCCGTGTGGATGCGGAGCGAGGAAGCGGAGGCATCGAGTGATTCGGGATGCGAGCCGCGCCAGGCGGCGTAGTCATCGCGCGCGACGGGTTCCGCGGTTTCATACAAAGAAACATAGGGTATGCGCACGACCGCGATCCGCTCTTTGCCGATGCTGTGAAACACCCATATCGCGTTTCCGATTTGCAAGGGATACGGGTATTGCGGACCGCCGCGCGATGGCTTGAAGAGGCCGCGCTCCCAGTATGCGGCGTCGTGGCAGACGGCCCATGTGCGGTCGAAGACGCGTCCGCCGCGGGATGTTGTTATATAAAAATCAAAACGTTCGTTGCTGTTGCCGAGAATCCATGCGGTGCCGTCGGGCAATTCGCCGGCGGCGGGCATGGCGCAGCCGTAAAGATTTGTTTTGATCGCGGGCGGATAGCGGCCGCCGGGCGGAGCCTCGGCAGCGAAATAATACTGCGGGTCGGCAAGATTGTCGCGGATGATGACATATGTGCCGTCGGGACGCCGGAATGACGCCATGTGCGCGAGGCCGTGCCTGCCATTGGCGGCGAGATGACGGGTGTCTTTGTCGTAACCAGCCCGCGGCTTGCCATCGGCGGTGACGGCGGGTTGCGCACGCCTGGTAAAGAAATCGCGTTGCGCGGGCGGCAGGCTGGAGAGGAGCGGGGCGTTGCGATACGGCTCCAGAAGCGGGCCGAGTCTGAGTTTTTGCCTTGCCGTGAGCTGGAGTTCGGACACGGGCGCCTTGTCCAGATAGAGCGGCGAGGCCGGGGCAAGTTTGCCATCCGCGAATGTCCATTCCTGATAGTAGCGGCTGCCGGTGTCCCAGCGCATGTCGTGGCGGAAGCCCCTGGCGTTGTCGCGCAGCTCACGAAAATTCACCTCGGGAACGGGTTCGAGTGGCGTGCGGAATTTTAGGTCGTTGGTCCATCCGTGATAAATGGAAATGGGGCCGGTCACCCGCAGGCGCCCATCGACGACCTGCAAATGCCCCTCGACGTAGCGGCGGTCTTTCACCTCTTCGAGCGGTTCGCGGCGCAGCACGGGCGACGGCGGCGGCACGATCTCGACGAGGCTGGCCTCGGGCGAGCCCCAGTCGATGTCGTTGCGGCCGGCGCTTATCGTGCCCCAGCGCGCAAGCAGGCGCTGGCCGGGGCCGTTCTCGTCGCGCGCGTGGTTTGTCCAATATACAATGATCTTGTCATTGTATATGACGGCTTGCGTGTGGTGGTTGTAGGTGCCGTGCCGGGGCGATTCGTAGCGGCCGCTCCCGCCGTCTTCGCGCGGAGATTTTGAAACGAGGGGCGCATAAAGTATCTCGCGGGTGACGCCGGGAAGCTGCGGCAGGCCGAGGCCGGCGATGGCCGGGTCGAATGACGAGGGGGTTTCCCAGCGAACGGGCGGCTCCTGGGCGGCAAGCGCGCATGGGAACACGAGGGGGCCGAGCAGCGTCAGGATTTTGTTCATATATAAGGCGGTCCCGTGTCGCATCGTCTTATCTCCCCGCTGATTGTTTTTCTCGGGTCACGACGATGTCGTAAAAATAGACATCGCTTGCGCCCGCGCTGCTTGTGCCGAAGCCGATGGTGTCGAATGAAAACACGGACGCTGCGTCCGTTGTGATTTTGTATGAAAACGCCTTTTCCATGCCGCCGCCGGAGAGCTCGAATGCGATTTCCGCCATCCGGGCGCCGGTGCGCGCGATTGTCATCTCCACGTGATAGCGTCGGTTCGGAAAAATCCGCCCGGGGATGAGCACGCGCGGTGACAGATTATCGCGATAATGGCGGGCCTCTCCGATGAGCGAGGCGCGCCCTTCGCGTTTGCATAGGGCGAGGGACGCCATGTCGCGGCTGTTGCGCAGATTCATGAGGACGGCATAGCCGCGCGAAGTCACGGACGGGTCCCTGGCATCTGTCGTAAACCGGTTTCGTTTTTCGCCGGCGGAATCGAACAGGCCGAAACGGAATCCGGCATTGTCGTCCCCGGGCGGGGCGCCGGGTTCGAATTCAAAATCGAAGGTGAGCAAATCGCCTGTTTCGAGCGTCACCCGCGGGAAATGCGCGGCGACCTGGCGCGGGCCCTCGACACGCGTGAGGACGCGCAAGTTGCGGCCGCGGTTGGACGCGTAGCCGGCGTGCGAGGCATACCACGCGAGTGAATGCGGCGGGTTCTGCCCGGTGCGGGTTTGATTTTTGAAATGCTCGTCAACAATGAGTTCGTCGCCGGCGGCCCCGCGGGCGGCGGGGAGCAGGCAGAGCAGCGCAAGGATTGCGCCAGGCCAGGGAAGGGAATGCGAGCGATGCGGTGTCATTGTCAGAATCTGCCTTTGATGCCGAAGCCGAGCCGCGCGCCGGCGCATTCGTTCCACTGAATGCGGCGTCCGGTCTGCGAGAAATACGCGGGGGAACTGTTGGTGGCGTTGACAAGATCAACGTAGAAGGCGAGCCAGGGGCGGAAGGAATATTGCATGTTAAAGTCCCAGGTGGCGTTATACGTTCTCCAGAGGATGTCCTGCTGGATATTGCTGTAATTGCTGAGGTTTTCCCCCGTGTATCGGTGAATGGCGCGGAATTCCATTTGCCGCCATGTGAACGACAGGCCGGCGCTCCAGACGTCGGGGATGAAGCCGACAAGATCGGTGGCATTATCATTATACGTGCCTTCGGTCCTGATGTGCGTGTAGCCGCCGTAAATATAAAGGGAGTTGAACGGTTTCGGCAGGAATGTGAAGCGCTGTTTGTATTCGATCTCAATGCCGCGAACCTTGGCCCTGCCCATGTTGAACCAGGTCGAATAGCGATAATTCGCGTAGTTGCCATTGAAGCCGTTGTCCGGGCCGGCGCCGATGCGTTCGCGCAGCGGCGCGAGAAAGTCCGTGATGTCCTTTTGGAATGCGCCGACGGAGAAAACGCCGCCCGGCTCGATATAATATTCCGCCGAAAGATCGTAGTTGATTGCATATTGCGGCTTGAGATTGGGATTGTTTTCGGTGACCATGCCGCGCTCGGTGCCGTCGCCGTCGTCGGGAACGTTGTTGTTTATAATGATTGTCGGCGTGATAAGGTTGAGCGCGGGGCGGGCCATGCCGCTGGAGACGGAGGCGCGGAAGACGAGGCGGCGCAGCGGCTCATAACGGAAGTGGATCGACGGGAAAATCTTGCCGTAGTCGGAAGAGTGCGTGGTGGTGTTGATGTCGGAGGTGCGCTGGCCGGAGCTCAAGCCGGTGAGCTGGTAGGAGGAGCCGCGCGAGTTTACGTTGGTCCATTCATAACGGACGCCGCCGAGGACGGAGAGCTGTCCAAAGGTGAGGTGCGCCTGGCCGAATGCACCGAGCACGCCCTCCGTAATCACGGAGGGCGGCAGCACGGCGCCGGCCTTGCCCTGATAATCCGTGAAGTCGGACGGATTTTTTTGGAAGAAGCGCTGCGAATAGTCGAGGTCGATGACGTCGTATGAATCATAGCGGCCGTTGAAGAGGCCGTAGCCAGGCCCGCCTGTCATGAATTGGGCGACATTCTTATACACGGCGGGCCTGTAAAGCCAGGTAATATCATTGGCGGAGGACGTGCGGTGCTGGCGCCGGTAATCGACGCCGGTTTTGAATTTCGCCGGGATGCCAAAGAGGAAAAAGCGGCGTTCGTGGAGCATGTTGATATTTGTCATGTCCTCCCTGGTCTCCTCGTCGCCGTATCGCACTTCAAAGCTGTATTTGTCAAAGTCGGTTTCGCCGTATTCATTGGAGAGCCCGGAGAGGCGCTTGAACGTCGGGAAGAATCTGTCTGTTGTATCGATATAGATTGTCGGCCAGTCCGAATCGGCCAGTCCGGAATTCATATGCGCGGTGGCCGCGCGCAGGCGGTTTATATATTTCGAGGGATTGTATGACGCCCTGAGCCTGAACAGGGAGCCGTCCCCTTCTTTTTCCAAGCCGGCCATGATCACGCCCTGCCGCGAGAGTCGGGTTGTGTTCATGGCGCCTTGGCGCCACGTGGCGCGCGGCAGGATGGAGAAGGCATCGTCGCGCGGGTCTTGATCCTCCGGGAGCATGGTGGTGGTGGAGCCTATGAATTGATAGTCGGTGCGGTTCATGTCCTCGGAGAAATAGGTGTAACGGCCCTTGAGCCAGACGCGCGCGGTGCGGTCGAATTCATACACAAGCGCGGCGTCGGAGCCGGCGCGCACGCGCGTCATCTCCCCCGAGAGCATGCGGATGGAGGTGACGCTGATGTCGCCGGGGTCGATCGGGTAGCCGGCGCGGCCGGGATCATCGGGACCGGACGGCGTGTAGTTCAACGGATAATACGGCGTGTCGTATTTCACCTGGACGCGATCGTGCGGGACGCCACCCTGGACGTTATAGCTCGCGGAAATTGAATAGCTGAGTTTGCGGGCACTGCCGAGCTTGTCTATGTAGGTGGCGGCGAAATTGGGCGCGAATTCCTGGTTGTTGTCACGGTATGTATTATGAAACAGGCCGGCGGAATAGTTAACGACCCGGCGCTTGAAATCGGAGGGGTGTTTTTGCACGAGGTTGATGCTGCCTCCGAGCGAATCGGCGGGCTGCTCGGGGAGGAGCGCCTTGGTGACTTCGATTTCCTTGATGAATTCCGACGGGATTTGGTCGATCAGCACGGCGCGGTCGCCTTGGGCCTGCGAACCGGCGCTGGCGGCGGCGGCGCGGACGCCGTCAACGGTGACGGCGTTGAGTTCCGGGGCCATGCCCCGCACAGTGATTCCGGTGACCTCTCCCCCCGGCTGGGTGGACGCAAGGCCGGGAAGGTTGATGAGAAAGTTGCCGATGTTGCCGTCGGCCACGGTGCCGTAGGCGTCCATGGAGATGACGTTGACGAGATTGTCCGCGTTTCTGCGGCGGATGATGGACACGGCGTCGCCCTCGCGCTGGCTGGTGATGGTCATGGCTTCGAGTTTGAGCACCGCCGGTTCGAGCGCGATGTCGAGCGACACGGGCGCGCCGGCGGCGATGGTGACATTGCGTTCCCAGGTCTCGCAGTCCACGTAACTGACGGCGAGGGTGTAGTCGCCGGCGGGAATATTGTTAAACGTGAAGCGTCCGTCGCTTGCCGTGGTTTGTTTATAATTTGTGCCTTGCAGCGTGACGGCGGCCTGATGTATATATTCTCCGTTCGCGACGCTGGAAACACGGCCTTCGATGCGGCCGGCGGCGGGCGTTTGCGCGGGCAGCGACAGCGGGAGGGTGGCCAGAAGCAGGAGCTGGCGGAGTGCGGGGAGCCGGGCGAGCGGCGGGCGGGGGAGTGTCGGGTTCATCGTCTTCAAGGAGTTTTATAAGGGAGCCTCTAAAAAGTCATTTTGAACGGAAGGAAACAATGGGAACGAAGATAAAACAAAAAATGCACCGGCTTAACGGCCGGCTTGAAATTGTTTGCTAAAAACAGGCTGGATAAATGATGACAAACA
Organism: Opitutaceae bacterium; assembly: GCA_031282705.1. Classification (GTDB taxonomy): domain Bacteria; phylum Verrucomicrobiota; class Verrucomicrobiia; order Opitutales; family Opitutaceae; genus Termitidicoccus. The sequence goes on from JAITDF010000121.1 coordinate 7,865, forward strand.
TCCTTTCGCTGCCTTTCGTTTCCTTTGGCTCCTTTTGTTCAAAATGAATTTTTAGAGGTTTCCATAAATGGTCAGTTGAGGTTGTCCGCCGGAATCGCGGCGCCGGGCCGCCGGCGGGCGGGCAAGGCGGCTTGCGCGCCGGGCATTGGTTTGGGCGGCTCGGTGACGAGGCCGGCAAAGAGTCCGCGCAGGCAGCCGGCTTGTTTTTTGGAAATAATCAGGTAACGGTCGCGCGCGCCTTTGCCGGGGTGGAAACGTGAAAAACCGTCGTCCATGATTTCCACCGTGCCCTGCACGGAAAGGTCGAAATAACCGCGGTCCGGGTAAACGGCATAGAGGACGGTGGTGAGATCCCAGGTGGGGCGCTCGTGCGGGGTTGGCCGGAAGAGCTGGTAGGATTCGCGCAGCGGGTGGTGCGCCGCATAAGAAAAATCCTCATCGACCGCGTGCGCGGGAAACGGCACGACCTCGCCGACTTCGGCGCCGCTCCAGACAACCGGCGTGGGCCATCCGGCAACGAGGCGCCGGGCGGAAGGCATGTCGTAAACAATGTTGAATTCCAGCCAGTGGTTGTTGGACTGCACGGTGGAAAATGCGCCGGACATGATGGAGAGGAAGCGCACTTTTTTTTCGATGAGTTCGCGGCCGGAGAGCGGGCTGATGGCGTCGGGCGGGCTGTCGAGGAGCGCGGCGGTGTTGGTGGAAAAGCCGATCTGGGCAATGACGACGCTGTTGCCGGGCGCGGCCGCGAGCGTGCGGCGCATGAGTTCGACGGAGTGCGGCGCCCCGGCCGCATCGAAGGTGTTCGGGAAGAGCGGGCGTCCGGCGGCGTCCCGCAGGTCAACCATTTTCAGGAAAGCGCTCGGGCGCACAAAGGGCGCGCCGGGCGAGATGCCGACGGGGATTTCACCGCGGCCGTAGAACGCGTTGACCGCGGCGACATAGGCGCCCGCCCGCGGTTCGGGATTGGTAAGCGTGACCGCGAGCAGCCGGCATGCGCCGCGGTTTTCGAGCGCGTGCAGCAGGCCGAGCGCAAGGGCGTCGTCCACGTCGTTGCCCATGTCGGTGTCGAGCAGGATGCAGGCGGGGCGCGCGGGCTGCGCCAGGCACGCGGGGATTTCGGTGCGCGGGATGCCGGTGAGATCTGTATGCTGGGAGGCCATTGCCGGGAAGAGGAAAAGCGGATTTTGGTTAATCGGTTAATTTTCCGGGCATGACGAGGCGCTGCCGTGAGGTCGTAAGGTTGGCTGGCATGAGTGGAAAAGATGAGAGGGAAAGGGCTTTTTTAGAAAAAATCGATTAACTGGACGGCACTTTTTCGTCAGTCCGGCCGGGTGTCAACAATTTTTTTCATTCCTGACCGATCCGCGCAACACGGGCTCCGGTTTGACGAGGAATGTGTGTTGCCCGGGCTGTTCTCCGCGAATGAGTTGGAGCAGCAAAGGAACGGCTTGCGCGACGGCGGCGCTGGTGTCCGCGAGCGTGGTCAGCCCGGGATCGAAAAACGTCGGCGTCTCGAAATCGCCTATGCCGACGACGGATACTTTGCCGGGTATTTTGATTTTTTGCTCGTGGAGCAGGCGGTAAACCCCCTGGAGGAGGCTGTCGGTCACGCCAAACACGCCGTCGATTTTCCCGCCGGCGGCGAGGAATGCGCGCAGGGCGGCGTTGGCGGCCTCGGGGGTGAGGGCGTCGCACACGAGGAGCTGCGGCGGGCGGCCCCAGAGGCGCAGCGCGGCGTCGATGAAAGCCGCGAGGCGGTTGCGCGTCATCTCGGTGAGTTGCGTGCCGTGCATGATGGCGGGATGTTTGCAGCCCGCGCGGTGCAGGAGGCCGGCGGCGTTGCGCCCGACAAACTCCGGCGCCTCGGCCACGCAGTATTGCTTTTTCAGCGAGCGCCCGATCACCACAACCGGAAACGAAAACGCTGTGTTTTCGAGAAACCGGTCGTCGTCCGGATGCGTGTTGGTGATCAGCATGCCGTTGTAGCGATCGGACTGGAGGAGCGCCGACATCTCGCGGAGTCTGCCGGCGTGGAACAATTCGATGGCGACAGAGAAACGGGTGTCCTTGCCGATGCTCGCATCCATGGCTTCCTGCAGGCGGCGCACCCATTCGCCGATGAGCGCGAGCGGCGCCTCGAACGATGTGATGACCGCGAGATCGATCTGGCGCGTGCCCGCCTGGGAGCGCAAACGCCGCGCGACGAGGTTTGGCACATAGCCGAGCTCCTGCGCCGCGCGCCGGATTTTTTCAACCGTGGCCTCCGATATGCGTGTGCCGACATGGCGGTTGGAGAGCACAATCGACACCGCCGCCGCCGACACGTCCACTTTCTCCGCGATTGTATAAATGGTGACTTTTGCTTTCGATTTGCCCACAAGAGGCAACATAAAGCGTCCCGCAACGCGGATTTCGAGGAAAACTTCTTCCGCCGCGCAGAAAGACCAATGGGCATGCCGACCCGTCAACGCCCCGGGCCGGCATGCCCGTAGGTCTTTCTGCGCGCACTGCGGGAATGCATCGCAGACTTCCAAGTCTGCTTCAAGGCCCGCGCCTGGTTGCGGGTTCGTTTCCGGGGCCGGGCCTTTTGCGGGCCTTCGGCCCGGTAGCAGGTTTGGAAACCTGCGGTACGGGGCGCTGCCGCGCCGGCGGTCTGTCGTGGCGCTGGCGTCTGACGTACCGCAGACTTCCAATCGAGCGGAACGACAGTCTGCCAGTCTGCGCTACGTCAGAGCTGCGTAACATCAGTCCGTAATCAACCCTCACGGGCTGATTAAGGGCCATGATCGCGGTCGCGGCATCCTCATCTTCGCGGCCTTTGCGTCCTTCGCGGTGAAGGGTTTTTTGGGGAGGTTCCCTTATTTCAGCTCGCGGATTTTTATGCTGCGGAAACGGACCTCGTTGCCGTGGTCCTGCAAGAGGATGCGGCCTTGGGGGGCGAGGCCGAAGCCGGGCGTGTTTTTGTATTTGCTGATGGCGACGAGCGCGTTGAATTCCGCCGAGCCGCGCTCGTAGGCGACGGTGCGGACGCCGTTCAGCCAGTGCTCGACGTGTCCGTCGGGGCGGACGACGATGCGCGCGTGCTGCCAGGCGCCGGGTTTCGGGATGACGCCCACGCCCTTGACGCGCGAGGTGTCCGGCGCGATGAGGTCGTAGAGGCCGGCGAGACAGCGGTTGCCGTCGCGGCCGAGTTTCGCGTCGGGGTGTTTTTTGTCGTCGAGGATTTGGTATTCGAGGCCGATGGCGGAGCCGCCGCCGCCGATGGAGTCGAGTTTTTCGACGACAAAATACTTCACGCCGCTGTTCGCGCCGGGGGTGAACTTGAATTCGAGTTGCAGCTCGAAGGCGGAAAATTCCGCCTCGGTGACGATGTCGCCGCCGTTTTTCGACTCGGCGCCGCCGGATTCGTTGACGATGAGCTCGCCGTTTTCGATTTTCCAGCCGGCGGCGGGGAAGGCGGTTTTGCGCGCGCCGCGCCAGCCGGCGGCGGTTTTGCCGTCCCAGAGCAGGCGCCAGCCGGCGGCGCGTTCGGCGGGGGAGAGGTCGTTGGGGAGCATGTTGCGCTGGAAAACGGAGGCGTCGTCGGGCGAGGGGGCGAGGTCGCGCGTCTGGATGCGGATGTCGCGCCAGCGGGTTTTGCGGCCGGCGGCGGCGGGGTCGGTTTTGGAGACGGAGTGGACTTGGAGCGCGATGAAGCCGGCCGGCGTGAGGTTGTCCGCGACGTTCGCGACGGGGACGCCGTTGACCCAGGTGCGGAGCGAGGGGCCGATGGCCTCGATGCGGAGGCGGTTCCACTGGCCGGTGCGGTAGAGCGTCGCGCCCCGCGGGTTCATGTCGCCGGTGTAGAGCCAGCCGCGGCGCGCCTCGTCGTAGATGCCGCCGGTCCAGGCGCGGGGGGCGGGGTCGATTTCAAACTGGTAGCCGAAGACGAGCGGCGGCCTGCCGTTTTGGGCCGGGCGCAACTCGCTGCGGAATTGCACGCCGCCGTTCTTGGCCTGCTCGGCATCCTGCATGACCTCCATTTCGAGGATGAAGTCGCCGTAGGGGCGTTCGGTGGCGAGGAAGCTGTTGGGCGAATTGTTGACGGTGGTGCCGACGATGCAGCCGTCGGCGACTTCGTAGGTGGCGGAGCCGGCGATCTGTTTCCAGCCGGAGAGGTCATGGCCGTTGAACAGCGGTTCCCACGGCCCGGCATGGAGCGCGAGCGGGGCGATTGCGGCGAGCACGGCGAGGGTGCTCAGCAGTCGCGGCAGGGACAGGACGCGCGCGCAGTGGCGCGCGCGCGGATGGTGGTTCGGACGGAGGGATGGTTTCATATGGGCGAGGGCAAGGCGGGTTGTTGACGAAGGTTCGCCGGGCATTAAACAGCAGCCTTGGAAAAAAATGCAACCCGGCAAATGGGGGCGCGGGGGGCGTGGTGGTGGTTTGGGCGTGGCGCAAAGTGGCGCCATCCCGCCTTCCCCCTTTTTTTTCGTTCTCGTTCTCGTTCTCGTTCCTCGTTCTCTTTCTTCTTTCTCTTTATCTTTATCTTTATCTTTATCTCTTCCTCTCTTCCTTTTTCGCCAGGAGAGGGAAGGGGGTTAGGGAATTCCGGACGAAACGGGGAGATTGGAGAGAAAGACAAAGAGAAAGAAGAAAGAGAACGAGAACGAGGAACGAGAACGAGAACGAAAAAAAGGGGGGAAGGCGGGGATCGAATGCCACCTTGAGTCACGCCCCAAACCGCTTTTTCCCTTTCCCTTCTGTCTTGAGCACGGGGCGGCGGGGCGCGAAGCTCGGCGTTTCCCTTTTTCACCGCGCATGTCGAAACCCTCCCATCCCGCACCCGAATCGGCCATGTTCAACACCGGGCCGTCCTACTGGCGGGCCAACGCCGGGTGGATGGCTCCGCTGGCGGTCTTTGCGCTCACGGTGGCGATGACCGTGTTTTCCTTCCCGCCGTTCAACGCGGGCGAACTCGCCTATGTCTTCGCGGTGCCGGCGGTTTTCTGGGCCTTCAGGCGGCCCCGGCTGAAAGTGTTTCTCCCGGTCGTGCTCGGCGCCCAGGCGGCGGCGTGGACGATTCTGCTCGCGTGGCTGCACAATGTCACGTGGCCGGGCCTGTTTCTGCTCGGGCCGTTTGTCGGCGCGTGGATCGGGCTGTGGCATCTCGCCGTGTGGCGGGCCGCGCCGCGCGCACTGGGCCGGCCGGCGCCGGTGCGCGTGGCGATCATGCTCGGCCTGGCGGGGCTGTGGGTGCTCGTCGAGTGGACGCGCCTGTGGTTCCTGAGCGGGTTCCCCTGGCTGCCGCTCGCGGCCAGCCAGTGGACGAGGCCGTTTCTGCTGCAAACCGCGGCGGCGACCGGCGCCGGCGGCGTTTCGTTCATATTGATATGCTTCAATCTCGGCGCGGCGGCGTGGCTGCACCGGCTGTTTTTCGAGCGCGAGTTGAAGGGCCTGAGACGGCGCAGCCCGGAGTTCATGGCCGCGCTGCTGGTGCTCGGCACGTCGTTCCTGTGGGTCGGCGATTACATGGACGCCGGCGGCAGGCGGGAAAGGGTGGCGTTGATCGCGGTGGTGGAGCCCGCCATCCCGCAGTCGGTGAAATGGGACCCGGCCAAGGCGGAAGGCATCCTGGACACGCTCACCCGGCTCACGGAACGCGCCTCGCTCACGTTTCCCGACCTGATCCTGTGGCCGGAGTCCGCCATGCCGTTCGCGCTCCAGGGCGACGGCACCGAGGCGCGGCAGTGGCTCGAAAGCCTCGCGCGCCGCGTCAACACGCCGCTGCTGGCCGGCGGCGACAGCGTGGAAACCCTGCCCGGCGGCGGGCGGGCGTGGTACAACGCCGCCTTCATGGTCGATCCGGAGGCGGGCCTGCGCGAACATTACTACAAGAAACGCCACCTGGTGCCCTTCGGCGAGTATGTGCCGTTCCGCCCGTTGCTCGGCTGGCTCACCAAGATCACCGACGCCGGCGAAGGCGACTTCCACGCGGGCGGGATTTCAGGCCCCTTTATCTGCGGCACGCGGCGCGCCGACGTGTTCGCCGCCGGCCCGTTGATCTGCTACGAGGACATTTTCCCGCGCCTCACCCGCGACAACACGGAACTCGGCGCCGACCTGCACGTGGTGCTCACCAACAACGGCTGGTTCGGCCGGGGCGGGGCCGCCTGGCAGCACGCGGCGCACTCGATCCTGCGCGCGGTGGAGACGCGCCGCCCGGTCGTGCGCTGCAGCAACGGCGGCTGGAACGGCTGGATCGACGAATTTGGCCGGGTCCACGACGTGATGACCGCCCCGGACGGCTCCATCTACACGCGCGGCACGCGCACCTTCGAGGTGAAGCGCTCGAGCAGCTGGAAGGAGCGGGAGACGTTTTACGTGCGCCACGGCGACTGGTTCGTCTGGGTCTGCGCCGCCCTGCTGGTGTCCGGCCTGGCGGCGGCGCG
>JAITDF010000173.1 GCA_031282705.1 Opitutaceae bacterium
ATGCCGAGGTTGATGCTGTAGCCTTCGGTCTCGCGACCGTAATGGCAAGCCGCGTCCAGGCCCGCGGCCACCCGGCGGGCCAGGCGCAGGGACGCGCCCGCGTTCACCATGACGGAGCCGCCGCCGAGGCTGTTCCCGTAAGTGCTGCTGGCGACGTGAAGCTCGCTTTTGCCGTCGAAATCATACGCGAGGCTGCCGCGCGCGTAGAGGGTGAGCGTCCTTTGGCTGGAGAATTGGAAGTCCCGCGACACAAGGGCGCCGGCGCGCGCTTCGAGGGAGTCGGTGTTGTAGATGCGGTAATGCCGGCCGTAGGGGTCGGTGGCGTTGTCCATTTCAATGTGCTGGCCCGTGATCTGGACCTGCGGCTGGAGCATCATTTTTTTGCTCACTATCATGAGGCGGGCCGCCTCCGTCGCCGGGAGTTTCCGGTTCTCCTCGCTGTTTTCGCCGAAGCCGAGCAGGAAGACGCGGCCCGCCTCCGCCGAGAAGCCGTAGGTTTTGCCCTTGGTCGTGAAGGAGGGCCAGGCGGGCACGGAGACTTGGTAATCGGCCTGGGCGTAGCGCAGGATGACGCTGGTGTGCCATGCGCCTCTTTTTTCCGTATAATAAACGCCGAAGCCGTTTGACTCGGCGCGCGTGTCCGCAATGTCCGCCGACAGATGCAGGTCCGCCTTCGCGTAGTCGTAGAAGGCGCCAACCGTCAGGAAATTGCCGTCCGCCTTGACGGAAGCCCAGTCGCCGCCGACCTGCACGCCCTGGGTGTCGGCGCTCATGCCGTCATAGACGGTGGAGGTGATTTTGTCATGACGGTGCATGCCGTTGGCCCACAATTCAAGCGAGTGCGCGCGATTGTTGAAACGGGAGAACTGCATGCGCTGGTCGAGCGAGGCGTGGGCGGCCTTGCCGATGAGCAGCGCCGCGGCATCGGCGCCGAGCATCGCGGGCGCGGTTGCCACCGGGTCGGCCTGCCAGCGGCCCGCGCCGCCCGCGTCGTTGATTCCCCAGGTGTATTTCACGCCGCCGAACTCGATCACGCTCTTGTCCGATTGCGTGAAGGCCCCCGGCGCGGCGGCGCCGTCCCACGAGATGATGTCGTCGGGCAGCACCCCGGCGGGCAGCGGGTCCGCGACGATGATGCGCCCGAAGTCAACGGTGGTGTCCCCGTCAATGTTTCCGGCGACGTGGAGGCGGTCGCAGTCCACGGTGGCGCCGGAGATGTTCAACCCGAGGAACAGTTGCGCGCCGGCGCCGGTGTAGTTGCCGCCGATGGTGACGCTCCCGAAGCCGCCGGCACCGCCGGCCCTGCCGATCCGCAGCGTGGCGTTGTTGTTGAATTGCGTCGTGGCGAGCGTCCTGCCGCCGGGCACCACGAGCGTGCCCGCGTCGAGGTTGAAGGCGGCTGCGGACAGCGCGCCCGAGAGCAGCAGCCGGCCCGCGCCGGCCTTGGTCACGATGCCGCTTCCGGCGATCGTCCCGGCAAAATCGCCGTCGAAAAACTGGTTGAAGACGAGGCGCCCGTGGTTGGTGATGTTCCCTTGCAGGCTGATGGTGTTGCCGTGCAGGGCGCCCGCGGTGACGACCGTGCCGCCGTCGTGGCCGGCGGCGCCGGTGAGCACGAGCGTGCCCGCGCCGTCCTTCACGAGGGCGCCGGCGCCGGAGGTCACGCCGCTCCACGCGGCGGTGGCGTCCCGCGGCACGCCGATGACGCCCCCGCCGGCGCGCAGCTCGATGGCGCGCCCGCTCGTGAAGCCGTCCGCGATGTCAAGCCGGCCGCCGTCAAAAACGACCTCGCGGTAAAGCGCGCCGTCGATGAGCCCGAGCTGGTCGTCGGCGCCGGCTTGCAGCACGCCGCTTTTGAGCAGCGTGTGGCCGGTGTAACTGTTGACGCCGGTCATCGTGGCGACGCCCCCGGCGCCGGCATCGACGACAACAAACACGCCCTGTTTCGAGCCGGTGTCCGGCGAGCCGATGTCGAAACCGGCGCCGCCCGCGCGCAGGGTGATGCGGTCGTTGCTTCCGATCACGCGCCCGCTGTCGCCGATGAGCGTCAGCCCGCTCCAGTCGCCGGCGGTGTCGCCGGTCGGGTCATACACGCCGCCTTCGGACAGGTCGAGCCAGCCGCCGTTCAGGACAAACACATGCGAACCTGACGAAATTGGCAGGCTGCCGAGGCCGTCCAGCCTGACCACGCCGGCGGCGATGCCGGTGGCCGCGTGGCCGAGCGCGGACGCGGTGGAATACACGAGCGTGCCCGCGCCGGTTTTGGTGAGCGTGCCGCCGCCGCCGGTTGTGGCGGAGAGCGTGAGCCGGGTTGAGGCGGCGATGTCCGCCGTGACGTTGCCGTTGATCGCAGCCGCTCCGGAAAGCGTGCCGCGCCCGGTCAGCGTGGAACTGCCGGCAAGCCGGAGCGCCGCGATGTCAAGCGCGCCGTCGCCTGCGCCATCGCCCACCCGGAGCGTGGCGCCCGCGTCCACGCCGGCGCCCGCCGCGCCGGGCACGGCGCCCGAGCCGCCCAGCAGCGCGCCGGAGCGGACGCTGACAGCCGCGCCCAGCGAGCCGCCGTCGAGCAGCAGCGAGCCTTGCGTGACATCGAGCGTGAGATTCGCGGACGAACTTGCGCCGGTGATGCGCAGCGCGCCGGTTCCGATTTTGGCGAGGGTGGCGCCGTCGCCCGCGCCGGAAAGCGCGCCGGAATACGCGACCTCGAAAGCGCCCGTGTCGAGCGTCGCGTTCACGCCGCCGGCGACGGCGATGGCGGCGTCGAGCGGGCCCGCGCCCGCGCCGGTGATGTTGGCGAGCGCGCGGAGCGTGCCGGCGGACTGGAAGGTGATCGCGGCGCCGCCGCCGACGGCGATCTGCCCGGCGCGGTCAAACGCGACGACGCCGCCCTGCGTGCCGGTCGCGCCGATGTCGATGCCGCCCTTGAAGAGATTGCCGCCGGTGTTGGCAAACACGAGCGCGCCCGCGCCGGTCTTGGTGAGTTTGCCGTCGCCGGAAATGCCCGCCGCGCCCGATGCGTCGCCCGTGACGCCGCCCGCGCCGGTGAAGCGGTAATCGCCGGCGCCGGCCACGGCCATGCCGGAAACAATCATCGTGTTCATGAGCTCCACGTCGCGGTGGCCTGGCGCGAGGACGTTGTCGTCAAACACGACCGCGTCGTAGTCGGCGAAGGCGTAGGAGGCCCCGCCCGCCCGCCAGTTTTCGGCGGTGCTGTTCCATCTGCCCTCGTTGACGCCGGCGGCATTGCTGCCGCTCCACATGAGGAGGGCGTTGGAGGTGGGCAGCAGCGTGATTTCGAGCAATCCGCCCGCGCCGGTGGCGCTGGTGTATAATTGCCGGGCGTTGAGCGGGTCGCCCCTGAGCGTGAGCGTCGCGTCCTCCAGCGCGGCGATGTTGCCGAGCGCGTAGGAGCCGGCGAGCCATTCGTTGATGTTGATCGTGTAGTTGCCGGCGATGCCGCCGCCGGCGAGCACGGGCGCGGCGGCGGTCTGGAGCGCGGAGCTTTGGTTGCCGGCAAGCAGCGTGTAATTGAGCGTGGCGCCCGCCGCGAGGTCGAGCGCGCCCGCGTAAAGCGTGCCGGCGGCGCCGGGCAGGCCGACTTGCAGGGTGCCGCCCGCGAGCACCGTGATGCCGGCGGCGGAGCCGGAGCCGCCGAAAATCCCGCCGCCGGAAACGAGCGCCATGCCGCCGAGCTTCGCGCCCTGCGCGAGCAGGAGCGCGCCGCCGTCAACGCGCGCCGTCGCGGCGAAGCCGGCGGAGTTGTCGGCGCCGAGCACGAGCGTGCCGCCGCCCGATTTCACGAATGCGCCGGCGGCGGCCTGGATGAGGCCGGTGTGCGTGAGCGTGCCGCCGGCGACGACATCGACGGTCGCGGTGGCCGTGGCATCCCTGACGATGAGCGTGTTGCCGAGGGAGGCGGTCCCGGACGGGCCGCGCAGGGTGCCGGAGCTGGAAAACGTGATGCCGTGCCCGCCGTCGCCGAGCTGGTCGGCGCGGGTGAACGCGACAACGCCCGCCTCGATTTCGATGCCGCCCTTGAAGAGGTTGCCGCCCGTGTTGGCGAAGTTGAGCGCGCCCGCGCCGCGCTTGACGAGCTTTCCGGTCGCGGGCGCGGCGAGTCCGGTGGCGCCGGCGGTGTCGGCGGTGATGCCGCCGCTGCCCGTGAAGGTGTAGCCGGCGGCGGCGTTCACGGTCATGTCGGCGGCGGTCACGCCCGCCGCGTCAACCGTCACCGTGCCCGCGCCGGTGTCGCCGAAGAGGACGCGGTCGCCGTTCATGAAAAAGGTTTCGGGCAGGGAAACGCCGCCGTCGGTCCAGTTCGCGTCGGTGGTCAGTGCGTTTTTCCAAACGCCGCCGGCGCCCGTCCAAGTTTGCGCGAGATTGGTGATGGCAAAGTCCAGCCAGGTCTCGGCACCGGCGTTTGCGTGGCGCAGGGTCGTGTCGTAGCGGCCGGTGACGGCGCCGCCGTTGACCGTGTAGGCCAGGCCGGCCGTGGAAAGGTTGTTTGCCGTCGTGATGACTTTGTAGCTGCCGTCGAGGGCGCCGATGAAGTTGATGGTGCCGGAGCCGGCGAGGGTGAGCGTGCCGGCGGCCAGCAAATCGCTGGTGCCGGAGCCGAACAGGTCGATGTGGATGACGCCGCCGTTTTCGAGCGTGACCGGCGTGTTGCCGGCAAAGGCGAGCGTCTGCGCGGAGTTGACGGCGGCGGCGGGCGCGTCCGGGTTGGCGGAGACGGGCGTGCCGACGGAGATGGTCCTGGCCGAGAGCGCGCCGCCCGCGTTGATGGTGCCGGAGCCGAGCAGCGTGAGGCCGGTGGCGCCGGTGAGCGCGCTGGCATGGGAAAGCGTGAGCGCGCCCCCGCCGAGCGCCTCAAGCGTGGAACCGGCGGCAAGCGAGATGACGCCCGCGCGCACGGTGCCGTTGCCCGACAGCGTGGCGGGCGCGGCAAGGGTGAAGGCGCCGTTGTTGTTGGCGTTGCCGTAAATGGCCCCGCGCGTCAGGCGGAACGTGCCGGAGTTTATGGTGGTGGTCGCGGTCGCGTTCAGGGTGGTGGCATAAGTGTCGAAGAGCAGCAGGCCCGAGCCGTTCTGGACAATCTCCACGGCGCCCGCGTTCGCGTGGGCGGCAATCGGATCATAGAATGAAATGGCATGCGCACCGGCGCCGGAGCTGGTGTCGAAAACGAGCCGGCGAAGGGTGCCGGCGGTGGCGGCGGCATTGGAGTTTATATAAATGGCGTTGGGAGCGCTGCCGCCGGTCATCGTGTTGCCCCTGAAGGTAATGTCACCCAAGGCGGCGTCGAATGTGCCGGTGGTGGAGACTCCAATTGTATCGCTCCAATAAATCGCACCGCCGTTGCGCTTGGTGATATTATCGGCAAAAGTGCTGCTGCCGCCAATATACCAGTTGCCGGTCAAATAAAAGGCGCCGCCATCCGCGTTGGTGTTGGGGCCGGCCGTGTTGCTGACCGCAATGACGGTCTTTTTCATATACAGGCTCTTCCCCATGGTTTGCATCATCAAGGCTCCGCCAGCGCCGCTGGCGGTGTTCCCCGCAAAAGTGGCGGAATCCATGAACGTCATGTCCCCCAGGAGGGAGACTGCGCCGCCGACGCCGGAGCTGCCGATGCTGTGATTGCCGATAAAAACAGCGGTGGACTCGAAAGTGACCGAATTGGAGGCGTTCACCGATGCAAGCCCGCCGCTATGCGAGGTGGTGGAGGTATTATTTAAGAATTGCACCGCGCCCATAAAGCGCAACGGGCCGGGATCTGAATAAGCCATGCCGCCGCCGCGCTGGGCGGTGTTGTTTTCGAAAATCAGATCGCCGCCGAATGTAATCGACAGGGTGCTGTTGGACTGCCCGCCGCCAAAACCGCCACCATAGCGACCGGTGTTGTTCCTAAACTGGATATTGCCGTTTATAATTATCTCGCCCTCAAGTCCGTTGTAACTGATGCCGGCGCCGTTGAGGGTGGTGGTGCCGCCGGTGAGAATGATATTGTCAAATGTCCACGTTCCGGGCCCTGTGATTAAAATGAATGCAGAGCCAGTCGTAGTCGGGCCGGTGATGGTGCTCGGGCCGGGGCCTCCTGCGATGATGGCAAATTGCCTGGCGCCCGCCACCCAAGGCGCCGACACGCTCGCGTCACCGAGCAGCGTGATGGTGTTGGAGTCGGTGGCATCCAGCGAGGCAACCGGGGGAAGTGTTCCGCCATCCTGGACGGTGAAATCGGCGGCGCCGGCGTGCGGCGCGAAACAAAGCGCCCCGAACATGGACGGCAGGGCCTTGAGGAGGGACAGGCTGCGGTTTGCGGCGGAATTTTGAGCTTGGTTTTTCATGGGTTTCTGGTGGTTTTGGGTTTTGTATAATTTTGTATAAATCTTGCCGGGGAGGGCGGAATGCTCCCGCGGCTTTAGAATTTCAGGGAGGCGGTGAGGATGAAATTGCGCGGCGTAATCCAGTAATAATTCACAGGCGTCATGGTGCGGGCGGGAGTGTCCAGGTCGCCATTCACCGGGCGCAGCAGCGATGCATAATAGATCGGTTTGTCGTAATCGAACAGATTGGTAACGCGCAGGCTTATATTGAGTGATCTTTTCCGGTTGATGCGCCAGTTGTAACCGGCCGTGGCCGTCGCGGTGGTGTAGCCGGGCTGATATACAGTGTCCAGCGGCCCCACAAACGGGTTGTCAATCGCCTGAGCCGGATTGTCCGGGTCCTGCATGGTGTCGGCGCCGCGATAACCGATCACCGACCTGCCGCGGTGGTTGGCGCCGGCGCCGATGCGCAGGCCGCGCAGGGGGCCGCTCCGGAATGTGTAATCGGTGAATATGTTCACGACGCTTTCCACGAGCCGGTCGCGCTTCTGCCTTTCATTGGTGAGGGAGGCAGTCCATGCCTGGAGGTTGTTCCATGCCGTGACGGCGCCGGGGCCTTCGCGTGAGCGGCTTGCGTCGATTGTGGTGTCAAAGGTGGCGAGATTACCCTCAAACATGCCGCCGGCATCCTCGACGATTTGCCGCAGGGTGCCGCCATTGGCGGCCAAATATCTCCGCACATGCGGGTAGGTGTCGGTCTGATAGGCGTCCGTCAGGGAGGCGTTCAGCAGGAGGCGCCAGCTTCGGGTCAGGTTCGCCGTGATTTCGAGTTCCCAGCCGGAAACCTCGTTGGTTATCGTGTCAGTTATGCCGCTGGGAGGAGGCGGGAGGTTGCGTTTGTTGAGTCCGTTGGTCGTCAGGTCGTCAACCGGATTGGTGCTGGCAATCGTGTTTACATAGCTGCGGAAGGTGGAGATGCTGGAGGCGAAGGCATTTTTATCAAGCCCTGTATAATAGATGATATTGGCCACAAAGCGCCCGTCCAGCGCGGTGAGGCGAATCCCGAAGTCACGGCCCTCGCCGGCCCGGACGCCGAGCATGGTGCCCTCGATGGAATAACGGGTTATCGCCGGGACAAAGGACTCGGCGTAGTTGGCAAAAAAACTGATGTTTTCGTTCAGGTGATAGACCCCGCCGACGCTGTAGGTGGTGGTGACGTCCTTCATTTCGGGAGCACTATAATCATCCTGGAAACGCACGCCCTCGTATAGGGGATCAGGTATTCCATTGGTTCGAGGACGGATGTCGGCGGGCAATACCGGCCCGGAGGGATTGCCCGCCTCATCGAGGGGCTGGTAGGTGAGCGAAATCCAGTCCGCCGGCGCGTCGGGCTTGAGAAACAGGTCCCTGCCATTCCACGTCGTCGGATAATCAAATTGCGCCATGGTGACCCGCTGGCGCACGCGGTAGTCGTCGATGCGGAAGGCGGCAAGCAGGTTCAGGCGCTTCTTGAAGAGCTTGGCGTCCCCGGCGAATTGCATGTAATTATATTCCGTAAGCGATCTGTTATTATAAGTGCTGGTGGCCAGCTCTCCGCGCACCAGCCCGCCCTCGGCTATCCGCGGAACGCTGGCGTTTCTTTCCAGATACGACCATTTCCTGTCGGACAGGTCGTAAGGGCGCCTGGTGTCGGTGTTGAGATAATAACGGAAAAGCACACCGCTGCTTGACCAGTAACGATGGTCCGCGTTGTCCTTCACGACATAAGTCCATGTGTCCTGTTTGCCGTCAACGCGGGAATAACCGCCCAATGCGTTGAAGCGGAAACTGCCAAGCCGGGTGTTGTCCAGCACATAAGCCAGGGCGAGGCGGGCGTTGATGTTGTCGCTGGTGCGGATGTGGGGCCGGGCCGTGGATTCACTGTAAGGTTCGAGAAAATTGGGATTGTCCCTGCCGTTCGGCAGCTTGCTGTTCACGTCGATATACACGCGCGTAAGTCCGCTGCCCGTGACCCGGTCCCCGCTTTTTTTCAGCCCCGAGAAATTCACCGCGGCCTCGGCATAGAATTTTCGCGCGAACTGCTGGGTGAGCGCGAGTGTGTAATTATAATATTTCTCGCTGTAGAGCGCCGCGTCCACATACGAGGTGCTCTCGCGGGAGGGGACGCTGAAATGTGAATTGGCCTCGATGACGTCAAACATGTCCTGCGGCAGATTGATGCGATTTGCAATCGGCTGCACGCGGATGTTGGCCGTCTCGCCCGTGACCAGCCGGCCCCCGGCGGGATATGCGCTTGTGTAATTCCCGCCTTCCGTGCGCGCCCAACCCGCATAATTGATCAGGACTTTGTCCCCGTTTGCCGGCGTGAATACGATGGCGCCTGAAGGTTGGGCGACGATGCCCGCCGCGGCGTTTGACGCCGTGGGCGCGCTGTAGGTGTTGGTGCCGCTCCACGCGCTGAAGTAGTCGTCAAAATTGCTTCCCAGCGCCGCCTTTTTCTTGTCGCCAACATCCACCTCGAAGCGCAGCTCGGTGTTTCTGGTCATCCGCCACGTGCCCGCCAGTGTGATGGCTTTTCTCTTTTCAAAATCATGGTCCTGCCAGCCTTCGCGGTCATGATACAGGGCGTTGAGGCGCAGGGCGAGCTTGCGGCCAAGCGGCTCGTTGTGGTCGAACGTGGCGCGGAAATTGTCCCACGAGCCATAGGATACATTTATCTGGCTGAAGCGTTTGTCGGTGCGCGCGCGTTTGGAGACGACGTTCGGGGTGCTGGCATAGCTGCTGTTGCCAAAGAGGATGGAGTTTGGCCCGCGCCCGATGTCGAGCCGCTCGATGTTATAACCGTCGAAATTAAAGCCGTAGGGAAAAAAGTCGCGTTGCGGCGCGCTTGCGGTGGTGCCGCGCGAGTTGAGGTAAAAATCATTGGTTGACCATTCCCCGTTGCCCGAATTTCTCGCCTCGGTGCTGTTGGGCAGCCACTGGGCCATGTCCGAGAGGTCGGTGAGTCCGAGCGCCTCGATAAACTCGCGGGTGAGGACGGAATAGGCGACCGGGGTGTCCTTGAGGTCGCCCCCCAGCCTGCCGCCGGCAAGCGAGGCCGCGGCCACGAAACCCTCGTCGCGATCGGTGGTGACGACAAACGGACTGAGCATGACCGGCTTGTCGTCGCCAATCCCGCTGCCGCCTGTCTGCGGTTGTTGCGATTGCGCGGAGGAGCCCAGTATGCCTGCCGTCATTTCCTCGCCGGCTTTTTCCGCCCGTGATTGCGCGGAAAGCATGGCGCCCGCCGCCGTGCCGCCTGCCCAAGGGCCGGACTCCGTCCGGCCTGGCAATGCCACATCCACGCAACGAAAACCCACGCTTGCGGGATCGCCTTTGTAGTTGAATTCAAAAACATTTTCGCCATCCCGCAGCAAAGCGGCGGGCGCCACCCATGCGCGATAGTCCCCCGGTTTGCCCAACCCGTCCGGGTAAGGCGTGGGAAAGGATTCGGACACGTCCGTGGTTGGTTCGAGCGGCACGCCGTTGAGCCGTGCGTTCCAGACGGAATTGCGCAAATGCTTGTGCGCCTGGATGCGCAGCCTGCCATCGGCGCGCCAGCCGCCGGCGGGCGGCGTCATGTCCATAAAAACCTTCACCTTGTCACCCGCCTGGATGACGGAAGGAATCTGGCGGGAGTTCGGGCGTATGTTGTTGCTGGCGGGAGACGCGATATAGTGCTGCGGTTGTTGCGCCAGCCAGTCCAGGTCGGAAATTTTTTCAAACGCCTCGTAAGGCGGCTCTGCCGCCTCGCCGGGCACATCCGTCTTGCTATAAGTGCCGCGGTAATATTGGAAATTGAAGGTGCTCACCGCATCGGCCCCGCGGCGGCGGGCGAGATAGGCGGTGGTCCAGAGTTGCAGCGGTGTGCAGCGGCGCAGGGACACTTTCGTTTTGCCGCCGCCCAGATCAATGACGGGACCTCGCGCATTGGTGTAATGCAATTCGGTGTGCAGCGCCACGTCGTCGGGGAGTTGCCTGCGCAGTTCGGCGATGGGCATCTGCGCATCCGTATAGTAACTCGCGGAGGCGTTGATGATGTCCACGCCCGCCTTGGACGCGAGCATCGGCAGGTCAATGCCCATGGGGTCGTGCATTTCCGGGTAGCCGGGGATGCGCAGGCCCAGCCACAAATAGCGCCCGGCGCGCGCGCCCTTGGCGTCGAGCATTTCCCGAACCTGCCTGACCATGCCGGTCAGGATTTCCACGCGCTGAGCGGACGTGGTTTTGCGCTGGTTGAACAGCGCCCAGTGGCGGACAAAATCGAGCTCGATTCCGTCGATGTCGTATTTGTCGATCAACTCGCGGATTAGTTTGAGGCGGTAGTCGCGCACCTGCGGCACCGCGAAGTCCATGGACAATTGCCCGGGCAGATCGGCGACGCCGTCATCGCCGATGCGCCATTGCGGGTTTTCAATATAAAAACGGCAGACACCCGCCTTGCGGCTGAATGCCGGCTCGGGTGTTTTCCCCCGATCGGCGGCAAAGATGTGGTGCTGGTCGTTCATGCGGAGCGAGGCGAAGGGGTGCTGCCCCGTCTTGCGGCACTCCTCAACAAAAACGCGCATCAAGTCGCCGCCGTTGAGTATGTAGGTCTCATAATAATGGAGATCGATGTTTCGCGATTTTTTCCACGCCGCCTGTTCTGTCATTGGCAAAACCTCGCTTTGCCAAAACGGCACCCATCCCGTCCCCGGCTGCATCATGTGGACGTCAATGCCGTGGCCGGCGGCCTCGGCCACCGAGTCGCGAATAAAGCTGTCCTCCACGGGCGGACGCTTGGGAAATTTGGTCCAGAGGCAGTTTAGTATATTGGTGGCGTCATTGCTGTGCAGCACCCGGAACGCAGCCTTCTCCGGACGCCTGGGCGCCGGGGCATCATCTGCCGCTCTGGCAGGCATCGGCCAGCCGCAAAGCAATGCGGCCGCGAGACCGCAAAAAAGGAACAGCCTCCCCGGGGCAGTGCGTCGGCAGGGCGCGGCGGCGGATTGAGTGGCACGGGCAGCCTCCCCGCGGAGCGATGCACGCGCTGGTTTGTGTTTCCAAGCCCACGGGCCGGCAACCCGTGCCACGTGAGCCGCCATAGCCGGCAGGGAGAG
>JAITDF010000194.1 GCA_031282705.1 Opitutaceae bacterium
AAGAGGAAAGAGTCCGCGGGCTTGGCTCCGGCGGCGGGCTTGGCGGGGGAATAAATTCCCCCGCCGTTCCGGGCGAAGCGAGAAGCCTGACAAGCGGCGACGAGTCGCCGCACTCCACAGGCCCGCGCAGTCCGCGGGCGCTTCGCCGGTTTCATGTCATTCCGTGTCCGGCTCACTCGCCGGGGCCTTCGGGGCCTTGGTCGGCGCGGCCTTTCCAGAGGGTGAGGCTCACGACGGAGACTTTGCCCACGGGGGTGTTTTCCTTGTCACGGAGTTCCACGGTGTATTCCGGCCCAGATGAAGCGGTTTTGCCTGTCGGCCGGGAAGTATGAGCGGGTGCTGTGAGGCATGTTCTTTTTCTCCTATTTTGTTGTTGTTATCGTTGTTGTGACGGGGAAAGGCGTGGGCGAGGGGGCGGGAAGGGGGTTCGTGCCGGCGGGGAGCACGTGCGTGCCGTCGGGCGGCACAAACGTGCCGGCGGGTCGCGAAAACGTGCCGTCGGGCGGCGAAAACATGCCGGCGGGCGGCACGTGCGTGCCGGCGGGTCGCAAAAGCGTGCCGGCGGGGCGCGAAAACGTGCCGGCGGGCAACACATTTTTGCCGGAGGATGACACAAACGCGACGGCGGGCCGCATGTGCGTGCCGGAGGGCAGCACGAACGTGCTGAAGGGCCGCCCGTGCGTGCCGGTGAGCCGCACGCGGGGGTTTGGGAGGGGCGCGAGGGGGTCGGCAAGGGGCGCGCGCGAGGGCGGGAGGGGGGCGCGCGAGGTGGAAAGGGGGGCGCTGGGAGCGGGGAGGGTGGTGTGGGTGCTGCCGGGGCAGGCCGTTTCGTCGGGGCGCGGCATGTGCCTTAATGGACGTTTTACACTTATGCCGTGGGGACTGCTGTTGATATTGCAATTATTATCTGATGTTACGCGGAAGAGCCCATTCTCTTTCTTCTTTCCTCTTTCTCTTTCTCCCGACCCACACCTGACGAAAGAAGAAAGAGGAAAGAAGGTTCGTCGCTTATGTAGAGAGCCCGTGAAGCCTCGGAGCAGCGGTGGTCAGCCCCGAAGGGACACGACGTTTCAGCCCCGAAGGGGCGACAGCTTTTAGCCGTGGGTGACGAGCGTAGCGAGGAACCCACGGAAAACGTTAATAGAAACCCAAGCCCCGAAGGGGCGGCAGCGTGCGCCGTTCGCGTCATCGCATTTCCCCGCCCTTCCCTCGCTGCCGCCCCTCCGGGGCTCGTTTTTTTCTTGATGGATTCCGTGGGTTCCTCGCTGCGCTCGTCACCCACGGCTAAATGCTGCCGCCCCGTCGGGGCTGTAACACCGCGCTCCTCCGGGGCCGAAAAGATCAAGCACTGTCTCCGCTTCCGCGTAACATCAGTTATTATGGCATGGTGTGCGCAGGCATTGCCCTGGCGGGTTTCCCCGGCTGGGCGGCGGGAGGGGCGCCGTCGAATTGCGCCGCCACCGTGCATTGCGTCCACTGCACGTCGATGCCCGGTTTCAGGCGTTGCGGCCTGGCCGCGACGCGTTTATCGCCTTGCCGCGCGTTGGCGGAGGGCTTGTTTTCGGTCCGGTTAGTTTTTGATTGCAGTATGCATATCGTGGTCAGGTTGCGCGTTTCCCGCCGGCCTGGCCACCTCATGTCATCTACGGGACGCGTCTCCACCCCTGCGCGTCTCCACCCTTGTGCGTCTCCGCCCCTGCGGGGCTGACCGAGTCAGCCCATGCTAACGCGTTAGCCAAAGCGCGGCGTGCGTTTTTTTCCGGCATCCTCACCGTCTGGCCGCAATCCGCCCCCGGATTGCCATCCTCCCATCCGGCGCGTCCCGACCATTACTTTTATCAACCACCCCGGTTGCTTCAACCAAAGCCCATCACTTCATTCCCCATGAAAAAACACCACCGCCTCGCAGCATTGCTCCTGTGCTCCCTCTCCGCCGCCGTCGCGCCGGCCCAGCAGGCCCCGGCCTCCGATGCCGGGCCTCCCGAGGACGAGATCGTGGAGCTTTCCCCCTTTGTCGTCACCGCGGCGACCGACCGGGGATATGTCGCCACCAACACCGAGGCGGGCAGCCGCCTGAACTCGCGCATCCTCGACACGCCCTCGGCAATCTCGATCATGACCATGGATTTTCTCCAGGACATCGACGCGATCTCGATAGACGACGCCCTCAACTTCGGCCTGAACACCGAGTCGGAGCCCGAAACCGATGGCGAGGGCTACCGCATCCGCGGCATCCGCAGCGGCTCCTACAGCCGGAATTATTTCATCCGGGGAGTCGGCGACACCTACAACATCAGCCGCGCCACCTTCTCGCGCGGGCCGAACTCCATCCTTTTCGGCAACGCCGACCCCTCCGGCATCATCAACATCACCACCAAGCAGCCCGACCTGTCCCGCAACCGCTTCGAGCTTTCCTCCCGCATCGACGACGAGGATGGCTGGCGCGTCACCGGCGGGCTCAGCCATGTCATCGCGCCGAGGCGGGTGGCCATCCGCGTCGATGCGCTCAACCAGGAACTCGGCGGCTATCGCAAACCGACGCGCGATGACTGGAAGGCGTATTATGTCGCCGGCACCGCGGTGCTGGTGGACAGGAGAAGCTACCAGTTGACCGTGCGCTTCGATTACGAGCAGGTGCGCCGCCTGCATAGCTACGCCCGCAAGGATGTCATCACCGAGTCCGTCAGCTATTGGAAATCACAAGGCGGCATCACCGTGCCTTATGGCAACAGCGTCACCGGCAGCAGCACCACGCCGGCGGGCGCCGCGCGGCAGGGCTCGACCAATTACCTCGTGGCGGTGGACCAGAGCCTCAAACCCATCCCGGTATTGAACTGGAAAAACACCGCGCGCGGCGCGGAAGACCCCGGCGGCATCCTTCCGGCCAGCGAGGAACTCTGGCCAATTTATGTCAATTCGATGGGCCTCAACGCCGGATTGCAGGACGACCGCCAGCGTTTTCGCACCATTTATATAGAGCAGAAGATCGGGAAGAACTTTTTTTTGCAGGCCGCTTATAATGACTACGACCGGCACTTCTGGCGTCCCTGGTCCAACACGGGGTTCACCGAGCTGCGCGTCGATATCAACGAGCAACTCCCCAGCCTCGACGGCGCGAGAAACGTGGATGCGCCGCCCAATCCGAATGTGGGCCAGTATTATTTCGAAAAAGTCATGCGCCCGCAGGATTATTTCTATGACGAATCCACGCTCCGCATATCCGCCGCCTACGAACTTGATTTGCGCCCGCTCAACACATGGCTCGGCCTGCACCGGCTCGTCGGCTCCTACGACCGGCGCGAGGTCGAAAACTATATAGACAATTATGTCGAGGTGAACCTCACGCCGCTGGCCGGCTATCCCGCCGATTTGAGTGACAATGCCAATCGCATCTACCGCCGCTCGTATGTTTACCGCGACGAAGGCATCTATAACGTCAGTGGAAACCTGGTGCCCGTCCGGCAGGGCGCGGGCGGCATCAACTCCGGCTATGTCCGGGCCGGCACCGTGCCCACGGCCACAAAGTCCAAGTCCAGTTCGCTTTTCGGCGCCCTGCAAAGTTTCTGGCTGAAAAACCGCCTCGTCACCATCGCCGGCATCCGCCGCGACCACGTGAAAAATTGGGACCGTGACCTCGCATTGGGCCCCGATCCCGACACCGGGGTTTGGGCTGCCGCCAGCGAGGCCATGCTATCCTCCGAGGTGGCGGACAATGATGTGGTCAACACCAGCAGCCTCGGCGCGGTGTTTCATCTCACGCGATGGCTTTCTGTTTTCTACAACCAATCCGACAACTTTTCGCCGGGCTCCATCCGCCGTGACATCAATGGTGACATGATTCCGATCCCGGTCGGCACCGGCCAGGATGCCGGTGTCAAGTTCCAGCTCTTCAACGACCGGCTTTCCGGCAGCATCGGTGTTTATAAAAACACCAAGGAAAACGACACCCTCACCGGCATCACCGCTGTCAGCGACGCCAACAGCGCCATCAACAACATTTGGGACATCCTGGACGAACCCGACAACTCGTTCCGCCGCCCGGGCGGCGGTTACAGCAGCACCAGATACACCCGCGACTACGAGGCCAGGGGCGTCGAGCTTGAGCTTACTTATAATCCTTCCCGCGACTGGCGCATCGCCCTCACCGCCGCCTATAACGACACCACCTACCAGAAAGTCGTCCCCGCGCTCGGCACTTATATTGCAAAGTATATCAACGAGTGGCGCTCCAAGGGCGATGAGAGTGCCGGCGGCGACACCGTCAACAGCGTCCTGGACAACCGCCTGCTGCCAATCCAGCGCGAGTTTGAGTCA
>JAITDF010000204.1 GCA_031282705.1 Opitutaceae bacterium
CCGACGACGCGCGCTTTTTCCGCAAAGGCGCGATTTATATATCGTGTATATTATATGTCGTGTATAATATCAATCGGTGCCATTCCGGCATCCGCCCAGACAACCAGGCCGGCCACGGCTGCCGATGACGAGGAAATCGTCCGCATGTCACCGTTCACCGTGAGCGCCGCCGAGGACAACAGCTATCTGCCGTCCGAAACCACCTCCGGCACGCGTTACGCGTCGCTCATCATGGAAACGCCGATAGCAGTCAATGTGGTCACCAAGGATTTTCTGGAGGATTTTCTCCTCTTCGACCTGGCCGGGCAGGACATCCTGAGCTACAGCAGCGGCTTCACCTTCGCCGAGGGCACCGGCGCCATCAACCTGCGCGGCATACGCGGCTTCGCTGTTTATAAAAACGGCATCCGCGAGGCCGGTGTCTTCGGCCCCGCGTCGCTGGAGCGCACGGAGATCGTGCGCGGCGCCAACGCGGGCGTTTACGGCCAGTCCGAGCCTTCGGGCCTGGTCAACCGCGTCACCAAAAAAGGCCAGCCGAAGCCGTTTCAGGAGTTGCGGGTGAGCTTCGCCGGGCACAGCACGTATCGCGCGCAGGTTGACGTGAACCAGCCCATCGTGAGGGGCAGGGTTTTCAGCCGGTTCGCCGCCTCGCGGGAATATTCCAAGTTTGGCATGCAGAATTTCGCCGAGTTCGAGCGCAACAATATCTACGGCTCGATTTCGTGGAAAATAACCGACCGCACCTCCCTGACCGCCAATCTGGACTATATTTATATGAAAACCCACGGCCAGAATGCCAGCCTGATGCCTTTTGTATTCACCGAGCTGGACGTGGTGGACAAAACGGGCGCCTCGCCCGTCATACGCAAATCCCGCCAGGCCGTGGGCATCTTCGGGAGCGGTCAGTGGGAAAAATACCGCCACGTCAACACCAACGGCCCCTGGGTGTTCGGCGAAGTCGAGCCTGTCCAGCTCGACGTCAACTTCACGCACCAATGGGCGGACTGGCTGTCCATGCAAATAAAAGGTGCGTGGATGGACCGGCCACAGAACGTCGGGCAGACGCGGAACAACGGCGGCAGCAACCACAACACCTACAACCTGCGCACCGGCACCGTCGAGGGTCTCTGGTCTCCGCAGGTCAACCGGAATCGCGAGCACGCGCTCACGCTCCAGTCCGACTGGCTGGCCCAGTTTAAAACCGGGCCGGTGGAGCACAAGGCGCTGGTCACCCTTGACTGGAAGCGGCAGCCCGCCGACGCCCAACAGCGCTGGATGGGGGCGGCCGGGGGCGGCATCGCGTTTGATGATATCTTCACCGGCGCCCGGTTGGAGATTCCGGACTTTGATTATGACGCGGATTTCTACGACTGGACCACCGAACTCGCCCACACCAAGAACGTGACCACCACCAAGGGCGTCAACTTCAGCGACCGCCTGGGCCTGCTGAACAAAAGACTGTTTGTCATTCTGGGCGGGCGCTACGACAGGATCGGCGTGGAAAACACCGATTGGATAAACACCCTCTACGGCGGTTACGGCCCGAACCCGGCGAACCCGGACGGCCCGCCCATCGTCATAAACGTCCCTGCCGGCACCAAGCTGAAGCGCCCGACCTCGGACGCCCTGACTTACCAGACCGGCACCCTGTGGCGCGCGACGCCGGGCGTCTCGCTGTTCGCCAATTTCAGCTCGGCCTTTCTCCCGCAGAGCATCAACGCGAACAATGTGGACGAATATGGCAATGTCTTCGACCCGCAAACCGGCCACGGTGCCGAGGCCGGCGTCAAATTCGACCTGTTCGGGCAAAAACTGACCCTCACCTTCGGCGGCTATAGCATTCTGCGCACAAACGTCCCGCGCGTGGCGAGGGATGAGAATAATAACAACATCCTAAGCCCTTACATCAACCACGCCTACAGCATCCTCACCGACATCCGCTCCCAAGGCTTCGAGGTGGATGGAAGCTGGCGGCCCACCCGCGAGATTTCCTCCACCTTTGCCCTGAGCTGGAACGACATCAGCTACACCAAAGTGTCCAACGCCACCGAGCAGTATTTGCTGCACGTCCGCCCGGACAACGGCCCCGAGTGGACCGGCGCCGTCACCTTCAGCTACCGCTTCTTCGAGGGGTCGCTCAAGGGTTTCGACTTCCGCGTCGGCGTGCGCTACCAGGGCGAGGCGCTGGTCAACAACAGCACCTCCAGCGTGCTCGGCAACAGCGACGTGAAAGGCGTGCCGCTCACCCGCACGGAAAACGGCCGGCGCATCGAATACGCCGACACCTATTTCTTCAAGAACAACGCCTATTTCCTCGTCCAGCTCGGCGCCGGCTACGGTTGGAACACGGGGCGCGGCAAATCGCGGCTCAGCCACAAGGTCAGCCTCGACGCGCAGAATCTTCTCAACGAGGTTTACCTGCGCGGCGCCCGCATCGGCGACCCGATTCAACTCACGCTCAGCTACAGTCTCAAACATTAAACAATAATAATCACAAGGCCCGCGAGGGACAATTCCCCTTGCGGGTTTCTTTGCTTTTCCCATTTATAAAATCCGATGACTCCCATCCTTGCCGCCTTCACGCCGCGCACCCTTGCGTGGCCGGATTATGTGCTTCTCGCCGTTTATTTCTCGCTGAATCTTTTCATCGGCTGGCTCTGCGCCAGAAGAAAAAAAGGCTCGGCGGGGGATTATTTCCTCGGCGGCGGGCGCGTGGCGTGGTGGGCGGGCGCCATCAGCGTGTTCGCCACCACGACCAGCAGCATCAGCATCATGGCGCTGCCCGCGATGACGTATATGAGCGACTGGCTCTCCTTCGGCTCGTCGCCCTCGCAGGCGCTGGGCATGATTTTGACCGCGATCATATTCGTGGGGATTTTGCGCCGCCTGAACATCACCACGGTGTTCACCTATCTGGAAAACCGCTTCTCGCCCGGCGTGCGCCTGCTCGGCGCCGGCCTCGCGGTGCTGCTGAAAATCGGCGGGCGCATGAGCGTCGTCATGCTCCTGCCGGCGCTGGCGCTGTCCACCGTCACCGGGATGAATGTGTATTTGAGCATCTGCCTCATGGGTGTCGTGACCACGCTCTACGCAATGGAGGGCGGCTTCGAGGCCGTGGTCTGGACGGACGTGATGCAGGTCGTCGTGACCTTCGGCGGCATCGCCGTGGCCTTGTGGTATGTGTTTCACGGCGTGCCGGACGGGCTGTCCGGCATCCTCCGGGCCGGCGCCGCCGACGGGAAATTCAGGATGGTCTCGTGGCGTCTCAACGCCACCGACCCGACGGTCTGGGTGTTCGGCGGCATGATGCTGGCGTCGGCAATAACAAACATTTCCGACCAGCCGGTGATGCAGCGCGTGTTCGCGTCGAAGGACGCCGGCGCGGCGCGGAAGACGCTGCTCACCAGCACGGCCATCGCGTTCCCGGCCTCGGTGGTTTTCTTCTTCATCGGCTCGGCGCTGTATGTGTTTTATAAAATCCACCCCGACCGCCTCGCCGCCGGCCTGCCGAACGACGCGATTTTCCCGTATTTCGTGGCCAACGAGCTGCCCGCGGGCGTGGTCGGGCTGATTGTCGCCGCGCTGTTCGCCGCCGCGATGGGCGCGCTCAGCAGCGCGTTGAACGCGACGGCGGCCATCATCGTCACCGACGTGCAGGGCGTGTTCCGCCCCGGCGCCACGGAGGCGCAGCGGGTGCGGCTCGCGCGGCGGACCACGCTGGTCGCGGGCGTCATCGCGACGGGCATGGCCGCCTATATCGCGAGCATGGGCGTGCCGTCGCTGTGGGAGCAGTATATAAAGCTGGCCGCGCTGATCGGCGGCGGCTTCCCCGGCGTGTTTGCCCTCGGCCTGCTGACGCGCCGCGCCAGCCCCGCCGGCGTGATCACCGGCGCGGTGGGCAGCATCGCGGTGACGTGGTGGGTGCAGACTTTCACGCATACGAGCGTGTTTTTGCACGGCTTCGTCGCGGTGTTCTCCTGCATCGTCATCGGGTATGCCGCCAGCCTGATGTTCCCGGCGAAAGACGCGGCGAAGCGAAACCTGCGCGGGCTTACCGTGTGGGACCTGTAGGCCGTCTGTTCAATAAAAACCAACCAATAATTTAGACAGAATGAACAGAATGAAAAAGAATGAACAAAATAAAAAACCATTCCGTTCATTTCATTAAATTCCGTTCATTCTGTCTAAAAATAAGGAACCATTATTTTGAACCGCGAAAAACGCCAAAACACGCGAAAGCCATCCTTTCCTTTTTGCGACATTTCGCGTTTTTCGCGGTTTAAATAAAACCAACAAAAAACCCAACCACAGATGAACGCAGATAAACACAGATTCAAACCATCGTTTCGGAAGCCTTTATCTGTGTCCATCTGTGTTCATCTGTGGTTAAATAAAACGAACCATTAAATTTAACCGCGAAGGACGCGAGGGACACGAAGAAGATTTTTATCAACCCCTTCCTTTCCTTCCTTCGCGGTTAAATAAAACCACCTTCCATATTACATAACATGAGCATATCCATCGACGCAAAATCCTGCATCATCGACGGGCGCCGGCGCCTGCTGCTGAGCGGCACCGTTCATTATCCGCGGAGCACGCCCGGCATGTGGCCGGGGATTATGCGCGAGGCGCGCGCGGGCGGGTTGAACTGCGTGGAGACTTATGTCTTCTGGAACCAGCACGAGCGCGGGCGCGGGAAATATGATTTTTCCGGCCGGCTCGACCTCCGCCGCTTTTGCGAATGCGCGGCGGACGAGGGGCTGAAGGTGTTTCTCCGGCCCGGCCCCTATATTTGCGCGGAGCAGGATTACGGCGGGTTTCCCGCGTGGCTGCGCGATGTCCCCGGCATCCGGCTGCGGACGAAAAACGACGCCTATTACGCCGAAGTGCGCCGCTGGTTCGACGTGCTTTTCGCCTGTCTGTCGCCGCTCTTTGACAAGGCGGGCGGCCCGATCATCGCCGCGCAGGTGGAAAACGAATACGCCAACATCGGCGCGTCGTATGGAAGCGAGGGCGGTGACTACATGGCGTGGCTGCGCGACTTGATCGCCGGCTATGAAACCGGGGCGCCGTTGACGTCGTGCAACCCGGCGGGCAGCGACGAAATGATGCTGGCCACGCCAAAACTGGAGGGCGCCGTGCCCACGCTCAACGGCGGTTTCGTGCACCCGTTTGTCCGCACCTTCAAGCGTTGGGCGCCCGGTCATCCCTGTTTGTGGACGGAGGCGTGGATGGCGTGGTATCAAGTCTGGGGCCTGCCGCGCCCGTTCCGCCCGGCGGCAAACATGACGTATTGCGCCGCCCGCTTTTTTGCCGAGGGCGGCAAGGGCATCAATTATTTCCCCTGGCATGGCGGCACCAATTTCGGGCGCGACGGCATGTATTTGCAGACGACGCAGTATGAATTTGACGCGGCGCTGGACGAGTTCGGCTGCCGGACGCGCAAATATGAATTGCTAAGCTCGCTCAACCACGCCCTGCGCGAGCATGAGAGCGTGCTGACGGAATGCGACCTGCCGGAGGCGCGCTCGTTTGGCGGCGGCCTGGAGGCGCGCATCTTTTCCCATGACGGGAAATCGGTGGTGTTCCTGTGCAATGACAACCCGCCGTCCTCCGGCGAACGCGCCATGGAATGGGGCGGCGGGAGTTATGCGCTGCCTGGCCAGAGCGTGGTCATGCTTGCGAACGGACGCGAAGCATGGCGGGTGGCCGGTTCGGATGCGCTCGATGCCCCGTCGCGCGTGTTTGTTTCCACGCCGGCCATCGACAGCGGCGGCTGGCTCGCCGCGGACGAGCCGATGCCGGCGGATGCCGGCGATTGGGTCGCCATCGGGCAGCCGCGCGAGCAGCTGGCCTTCACGAAAAACAAAACGGATTACGCCTGGTATAAATGCGAGCTGCGGGTCGAGGGCGGGGGCAGGCGGCGGGGCCGCATTGTCTTCCAGGGCATAAATGACTTCTTCCAGCTTTTTATAAACGGGGAGCGCGCGGCGGTTTCCAACACGCATCTGCCGGAGGACCGCGGCCCCTGGGATGGCGCCGATTACAGGCAGGCATTTGACATTGAGCTTGAGCCCGGCGGACACCGGCTGGCGGTGCTTGTCTGCTCCCTGGGACTGGTCAAGGGCGACTGGCAGGCGGGCCGGCGCAACATGGTTGAGGAGCGCAAGGGATTCTGGGGCCGCGCCTCATGGCTGCCCGCCGGACCGGGGCAGGGTGGGGGAGTGCGATTTGGAGAATGGTCCATTCACGCCGGGCTCGACGGAGAGCGGAAGGCGATACCGGCGACGCAGGGGCATTCCGCGCAATGGCGGCGTCTGGAGCCGTCCGATGCAGGCCGCCCGCTGCGCTGGTATTATATTGAATTTCAACCGCCATCCGGGGCCGGGCCCGCGGCCTTCGATTTTGGCAGTCTCGGGAAAGGCCTGGCGTGGGTGAACGGCGAATGCCTCGGGCGTTATTGGACGGTCGGGTCGGCCGCGCCGGAAAAGATTCCCACCGAACACAACCAGGTGATGCATTTCGCCCCGCCGGGCGGCCCCAGCCAGCGTTATTATCATGTGCCGCGCGAATGGCTGCATGACGGCAAAAATGTGTTGCTTGTTTTTGAGGAAACGGGAGGCGATCCCGGCGGAATAAAACTCATGAACTGGCAGCCGGCGCCGGCATCGGAATAATATTATTGATATGCCCATGATGGAAAAAACATGAAACCGCACCGCATCCTCTCCTCTCTTGCCATGCTTATTCTCGCTTCAGCTTTTCAACACTCCGGTCCTTCCGCCCTTTCGGCGGCTCCCGCCGCCGCCGACCCCGAAAGCCCCGGCGCCAGGGCCGAGCGCATCGCTTGGTTCCGCGATGCCAAATACGGCCTCTTCATCCATTGGGGCCTCTATGCCATCCCCGCCGGCGAATGGAAAGGCCGGCGCGTCCCCGGCATCGGCGAGTGGATCATGCAGCACGCCCAAATCCCCGACGCCGAATACTCCAGGCTCGCCTCGCAATTTTTCCCCGAAAAATTCGACGCCGGCGCCTATGCGCAACTCGCCCTCGACGCCGGCATGAAATACGTCGTCATCACCGCCAAGCACCACGACGGCTTCGCGCTCTTCAAGTCCGCCGTCAGCGACTACAACGTCGTGGACGCCACCCCCTTCAAACGCGACATCGTCAAGGAGCTCGCCGACGCCTGCGCCCGGCGCGGCCTGCGCTTCGGCGTTTATTATTCGCAGGCCCAGGACTGGCATGAGCCCAACGGCGCGGGCAACACCTGGGACTTCGGCCCCGACGACAAAAAGGACTTCGACAAATACCTCCGCGAAAAAGCCGAGCCGCAAGTCCGCGAACTCCTCTCCAATTACGGCCCCGTCTGCCTCGTCTGGTTCGACACCCCGCGCATGATGGACACCGGCGGCCGCGCCGGACGCTTCACCGGCATCGTCCGCGCCCTCCAGCCCGCCTGCCTCATCGACGGACGGCTCGGCGCCGGCGGCGACTACGTGAGCACCGATGACAACGCCATCCCCGGCGCCATCTCCGACACGCCGTGGGAAACCCCCGCCACCCTCAATCACACCTGGGGCTACCGCAAGGACGACAACGATTGGAAGCGCCCCGGAGAAATCATATTCAAGCTCGTGGACATCGTCAGCAAAGGCGGCAACTACCTGCTCAACATAGGCCCCAAGGCCGACGGTGAAATCCCCGCGCCCAGCGTCGAAAGCCTGCGCACTGTAGGTGCATGGCTCAAAGTCAACGGCGAGGCCGTCCATGGCGCCGCGCGCACGCCTTTTGGCGAGGAGCTCGGCGGCTATATCGAAGGCCGGAAAGACTCCGGCGGCGGGCGGGT
Organism: Opitutaceae bacterium; assembly: GCA_031282705.1. Lineage (GTDB taxonomy): Bacteria > Verrucomicrobiota > Verrucomicrobiia > Opitutales > Opitutaceae > Termitidicoccus. The sequence continues at coordinate 7,850 of JAITDF010000204.1, forward strand.
CTGGGGCGAGCTTTCCGCATGGCGCTGCACCGCCAGACCCGGCAGACTGTATTTCACGGTTTTCTCCGACTGGCCCCGCAACGGCTTCGACCTGCCCGCCTTCAAAAACAAAATCAAAACCGCCTGGTGTCTCGACGACCCTGACAGGACCCCCATTGAAATCACCACCGGCAAAGACGGCCGGCGCACGATAAAAGTCCCCCGCCCGGCGCGCAACGCAATGGCCAATGTCCTCGTCGTCGAATATGAAGGGGATGGCATTGAGAAGTGACACCGGCCGCCGGCCGCCCGAAACATGAAATATATTGTTTTTGCTTTTCTCTCCCCGTGCGTCATGCCCGCAATGACGCACGCGCGGCTGACATCAATGCAACCATTCATTAATATTCTCATGGTTGATGTTACGACGGAGCCGCTAACATCAGAAAATAATAGGGTTTCCTGCTGTTTTGAATGGATTTCACCTCGCGCCGCCGCGAAGCGAAGACAGCGGTTGACCTTTTCAGCCCAGGAGGGACGCAGCGTTTCAGCCCCGGAGGGGCGTCAGGCACCGATGTCGGCGGATTTCGCCCCTCCGGGGCTTCGCTGTCTTGCCGAAAATAGCAATGAACCAATAATATTTAGGGAACCTCTGAAAAATAAAAACAAACCACATCCGAAATCACCACTGGCGCGGCAGCGCCTCTACTCGCTACTCACTACTCGCTACTCACTACTCGCTACTGATTTCGAGGCCTTTCGCGGTTAAAAACTGAATTTTTAGAGGTTCCCATTAAAAACACCATGCATACAAACATCCCCATCAAATCCGCCGCCCGCCTGTGCGCGGCGCTGGCGTCGGTGGTTTTTGCCGCCGCCGCCGCGTTCGCGTCCGGCGCCGGCCAGCCGTGGCGTTTCCCGGACACGGGCGCGCTGCAATTCGTCATCGAGGACCACATCAACAACCCCGTTTACCACTGGCCGCGCACGCTGGTTTCCTACGAGGTTGAATTCGGCGGCGCGGCGCCGCGCCTGGAGGAGCTGGCGCTGGTGCGGCAGCCGTCCGGCGCCGCCGTGCCCGCGCAGTTTTCCGAGGTCGCGACGCGCCCCGACGGGACGTTGAGCCGCGCGCGGGTGCATTTTTTCTGCGACCTGCCGCCCGGCGCAAAACGGGTGTTCGAGCTGCGCCGGCGCGCGGCGGGGGATGCGGGGGATGCGGCGGCGGCGGCGATGGCGGCGTTGCCGGAGGACGCGCGCGCGTTCTCCCGTGGCGCCGGCGGCATCGGCGGCGGCACCATCGCCAGCGGCGGCGGCGGCGCCGCCGCCGGCGTCATCGAGGCGGGCACGGGGCGGCTGTCCGTCAGGATTCCGGGCAGCCGCGTCTTTGCGCCGGGCGAGCCGGTGCCCGCGCCGATCATGGCGCTCAAGCGCGGCGCCGGCTGGCTCGGCGACAACCGCATCGTCGGCGGCGCGCGGACGGTTTCTCGGCTGGAGACGGTGCCGCTGGCGGAGGGCGGATTGTTTCACGCCTACAGGCTCACCTACCACTTTTCCGGCGGCGCGCGTTACACGGTGACGCTGCGCGTCGTGGCCGGCTATGATTTCATCGAGTGCGACGAGGAAATCAGCGGCCTCGCGGAGGCGGACAACGCCCGCGTGGAGATGCGCTGGGCCGGTTTCGCGCCGACGCACCGCCACGCGGCGCACGGCGTGCCGGAGGGGACGCTGACGCTGTTTCACCAGCGCGCCGGACGCTGGCCCGGTTTCACGGAACCGCTGGTCACGACGGACTGGGAGGAGGACCCGAAGTGGATCGCGCCGAACCTGGAGGAGAATGTTTTTGAGGAAATGCTTTTCCGGCTCAGCCCCTACTCGGGCAACGGCGTGCGCGAGGCGTCGCCCGCCGTCTCGTTCTGGAACGACGCGCCGGGAGGCGAGGAGCTGGCGCTGTTCGTGCTCGACGCGCTGCGCTGGCAGGACGGGCAGTATATGATCTGGCAGCCCTCCACCGCCCTGCAAGTGCGCTTCCGCGCGGACCGCGAGACCGGCGCGCCGTGCTGGACGTGGCCGTTGCGCGAGGGCAGCCGCAACACCGGCATCGCGCTGGGCGACGCCGCCGCGAACCAGCGGGCGGCGGACGGGATTTTGCGCCTGTATGAAAAAGCCTCCGCGAAAGGCGACGGCGTGTTTCGCGGCGGCGGCGCGGCGCTCACCATCGGCGGCGGCGCGGCCTTCCCCTACCGCTACGCGCAGGCGCAGCGCGCGTGGCGCGGCGCGCTCAACCTCGCCCGCGTTATGGACTGGGTGCTCGCCTGCCCTGAAACCGCCGCGCCGCCGCTGCCGGTGGAGGCCGACGGCGCCGCCGCCGACCCGCTCCCGCCGGAGGAACTGGTGAAACAGGCGCGCTCCTCCGTGCTCATGACCTACGGCTCGGGCATGAACCCGGTCGTCATGGACATCCGCCACCGCGTCATCCGCCCGTTCGCCGACGCCTACCGCGCCGGCGGCCGCCGCCTCCCGCCGGAGCAGAAAAAGCAGATCGACGCGCTCCTCCTGCTCTCCGCCTACATCAACGCCGGCGAGGACATCTCGCCCGCGCGCATCGCCCTCGCCGGCACGCCGAACATGGCGATGGACAGCTTTTCCACGCCGCCGATCGTGGCCTCGCTTTTCCCGGACCACCCGATGGCGCCGGTGTGGCGCGACCAGTTTGGAAAAATCGCCGAACTGCTGCACTGTTTCCACACGCGCCCGGCGGTGCCGTCGTGGGGCGCGCTCGGCGGGCGCTGGACGGAGAGCCTCGGCACCTACAACTGGGGCTACCTCCTGCCCGCGCTTGTCGGGCGGCGGCACGCCGCCGCGGCCGACGGCGTGAACCGCATGGCCGACCCGTGGCTCGCCTTGCGCGGGCGCTGGATGGTGGAGCAGCTCACCGCCCCCGTTTTCAATCCCGACCCCTACTGGCGGCAGGCCGCGAAACCGGCGCCGCCCGCGCCGCCGCCCGCGTGGAAACCCGGCGACAAACTCGACCCGGCCCTCGGCTTCGAGCGGCAGTATGCGTCGCACGGCGCGCACGGCACCGGCACCGGCATCGTCCCGCCCTGGCTGGTCGCCGGCCTCGCCGAGTGCCTCGCGCGCTTCGACCCGCTCACCGCCGAGCATTTGTTCTGGGCGCGCGCGCAAGTCCGCTCAAAAGACGCCGGCGCCGAGTGGCCGAAGCACGAGCCGGCCTCGCTCTTGGAAAACAAAAACCCCGGCACCCGCCCGCGCCTGCGCAGCTCGAAGCACACCGGCCACGGCGTGATTCTGCGCGCCGCCGTCGGCACGCCCGGCGAGGTGTCCGTCCACCTCGACCAGGTGGACGCCGGCCCGAACTACCGCTGGGGCGACAACGGCGAGGGCGCGAACGGCACGCTGTATTATTTCGCGCAAGGCCGCGTCTGGTCGGGCCACGAGCGCGAAAACACCGGCGACCATTTCAGCGAGGAAACCCTCAGCTCGACCACCTTCGGCTTCATGAAACACGGCAAATACCACGGCATCGGCGCCGGCGTGCTCGACCGCCCGCTCTTCGACTTCGGCTGCGCGCAATTCGCCGAGCTGGCCGCGCGGCGCGGCCCCGCCGCCTACTCGTGGCCGCAATACGAAAGCCGCAGCGTCATGCTCGTCGGCGCCGACTACCTCGTCATCTTCGACCAAAGCCCCACCGACGGCTTCGGCCGTTTCTCATGGTTCACCGCCCGCGACCTGCCGTTTCCCAAGCTGATGTTCCTGGACCCGCCCGCCGCCCGCCCCGACCACTGGACGGAGGTGCAGACCAACATTTCCAAGGGCATCCTGCGCGACGCGCGCGGCTCCAGCCTCGTCATCGTCACGCACAAAGCCGATGCGGTCGAAATGGAGGAAATGAACACGCGCGACGTGCCCCCCGTGCGCTCCGCCGCCCTGAAGCAATACGCGTGGCGCAACCGCGCCCGCGCCGGGCAGGGCGTGTATTTCGTCAAGACCCCGGACAGCCGCGACAGCGTTTTCCGCCGGCGGCTCCCGTGTGAATACGACGAGAAAGGCGACACGTTCGCCGGCGCCGCCGGCGTCATCCGCCACCGCAACGACGGCGTCACCGAGCTGGCGTTGTTCAAGGGAACCGCCATCGGCGCGAAAGGCGTGCGCCTCGACCTCGGGCCCGCCGGCGGAGGCGGCGCGAGCGCCGCCGCTTCGTCCGCCGGCGGCGCTGGCGGAGGCGCTGCCGCTGGCGCCATTTCCACCGACGGCGGCGCCGCCGCCGCCGCCTCCTCCTCCTCCGCCAGCACCGCCGCCGCCGCTGCCACCGCCGCCATTTCCGACGGCGGTGCCGCCGTGAGCGCCACCTTCGCCAACGCCAACCCGCGCGAAATCGCCGGCATGGTGCAGGCCGCCGCCGCGGTGCGCCTGCGCGTGACCCTCCCCGGCGGCGCCGGCGCGGACGCGGGGACATTGCGCTGGTGGCTCGACGGCGCCGCGATCGCGTTTCAGAAAAACGCCGGCGCGCTGGAGGCCGTCATCCCGCCGGGCCGCCACCGCTGGGAAATCACCGCCCGGCTCCCGCAGCCGGACGCGCCCGAGGTGCTCCGCACCGTGAACCGCGCGGGCGGCGCGTCAGTCCACTTTGCGCCCGTCGCCGGCGCGGAATCCTACCGGGCCGAGACCAGCCGCGACGGCGGCGCCACCTGGCGGGACGCCGGCGACGCGGCGGCCCCGCCGCTGGAACTCGACGGCCTCGCGCCGGGCAAGCTCCACGTGCGCCTCCTCGCGCTGAACCGCGACCGCCGGAGCGGGCCCGGCGCGGACTACCCCGTCTATGTGGACAACGCGCCGCCCCCGCCGCCCGACGGCGTTTCGGTGATTCTTTCGGACGGCGCCGCCGAAATCCGCTGGGGCGAGGTGCTGGGCGCCGGCGAATACCGCCTTTACCGCCGCCGCCCCGGTGGCGCGTGGGAACGCATCCACGCCGGCCCGGAGCGGAGCCATACCGTGCGCGACGCCGCCCTCCGCGCCCCCGACGCGCTGCCCCGTGACGCGCCCGCGCCCGCGGCGGCGGCAGCGGCGGCAGCGGCAGTGTCCGCACCCTCGCCCGCGGCAGCGTCCTCGCCCGCGGCATCACCCGCGCCCGCGGCGGACGGTTTCACCGAATACGCCGTGGCCTGCGCAAACGGCAATGGCGAGGGCGCGAAAAGCGCGGCCGTAAACACCGACCCAGCGGACTGGAAAAACTGGTGGCCGTCCGGCCAGCCCCGCGCATTCAAACGGCACACCGCCTACTGGCTCCCTCCCTACGTGAGCCGGGACAGGGTGACGCCCCCGAGGTATCCTGAGTGAGCGGTGTTTGAAAAACGGCCGAAGGCGTCGGTCAGCCCCGGAGGGGCGGTGGCAGGCCGGCCGTGGGTGACGCGTCTGGCCGTTCGGGGCCGTGCGTTTGAAGCCCTGGAGGGGCGGCAGCATTTAGCCGTGGGTGACGAGCGCAGCGAGGAACCCACGGAATCCATCAAGAAAACAAACGAGTCCTGAAGGGGCGGCAGCAGGCCGGTTTGCTGCCGCCCC
>JAITDF010000339.1 GCA_031282705.1 Opitutaceae bacterium
CAGGCGCAGACGAGCTTGCCGGCGTGCTGCCGCGGATTTTCCAGACTGGTAGTGTCAAGCATGGTGGGGGCCTCCTTTTTCCGGCTTCGCGCGGGCGGCGGGGCACGGAATGGCGTGAAGGGGCGCGCCGGGTAGTCCGGCAAGGAAGCCGGCGGTGATTGTGGCGGTATAGACGGGATTGAATTTCATGTTGGTTGGTTGGAAAAGAATGTTCCTTTTACCCCTCCACTGCCCTTGCTGCCGGCACTTACTGCCGAACTGCCGGCCCCCTATATATAGGGGCGGCAGTTCGGCAGTAGCTGCCGGCAGGCGAACGGCAGTAAAATGGCAGTGCGGCAGTAAGTCATGATAACGTGTTGTTTTCAATATTGTTATGGTTTTCATACCGTCGCGGCAGTAAGAGGTGACCTTATTGTCTTTTTTACGTTTAAAAAAAGTTACTGCCGCGGCAGTAAGCAAATCAACGACTTGCAAAAGTGGTTTTGTTGATATTCAATCACTTGCGGAATTTGTATTATGTTCATTAGGTTGTTTGGTAATCTAATCACGTGGCGAGGGCGTATTTTCCGGCCCCGGCAGCGCGTATAATGCCGGCGGTTTGAAGGGGGGTGATTTTCTTTGAAATGGTGTTTTTGGTTTTGCCGGAAACGGTGCAAAGGGCGGCAACCAATTCGCTATAATTCAACAAATCCTCTCCGGTGGAATTGAAGGCGTCGCGGACAATCGGGGCGTATTCGGAGATTAGTTTTTCGGCTCGGATTTCCGCCCTTGTCGGCGTTCCGAAGGTCAGGTGCATTTCCGCATCGTTGTTCCATGAGAAGCGGGGAATGGCGGACGGGGTGGCATGGCGGGTTTTGATGGCGGTGATTTGCGTTGTGTCGGGGTTGTCCTTGTCGCGGATGAGTTGAAGGACGGTTTCGCATTTGCGTTCAAGTTGGCTGCCAAGGTGCCCGCGGCCCTTTGGGTTGTCGCTGCCGGCGTTGTTGTGGCAAACAATAACGATGGCGCATTGGCGCGCGATGGCGAAGGCGTGAAGGCCGGCGATGAAGGCGTTGCATTCTGCTTCGTCGTTTACGCTGGCGAGGAAGTCCGCGCCGCCGTCAAGGATGACAAGATGGAGTTTCCCGGCGGGGATTTGCCCGGCGATGGATTTGAGGGAGAGGTTGAGGTCGGGTGCGGAAAATCCGGCGAGCGCGTAGGAGTCCAGGAAAGAGGGGGCGGCGGGGATTTCGGCGCGTTTGACGGCGCGGCGAATCACGGCGTCGGCGTCGGCGGGGTCTTGTTCCGTGTCGAAATGGAAGACACGGGCGGCGTCGGGTGGCGGCAGGGCGGCGAAGGAAAGGCAGTCGGGCTCTGCGCCGGGGGCGGCGCCGGCGGTTTGTCGTGCGGCGGCGTGGAAGACGGCGGCGAGGATGGCGCCGACAACGGCGGTTTTGCCGACGCCGGATTGCGCGAAAATGGCGGCAAGGTTTCCGGCGGTGACGAACGGGCAGCCGCCCGCGAAGGTGATTGTGGCGGGCGGACGCCGGCGGATGCGGGCGGCGTCAAATTTGCGCTCGGCAAGGAGGGGAAGGAGGCGGGCGAGGGCGTCGGCTTGTTTGTCGGCGTCGGCAACTTGTCCGTCCGGCGGCTTGCCGGCTACGGCGGGGCAGTCGGGGGGCGGGTCGGCATACGGAAACCCCGGCAGCCGGCCGTTTTCGCCCAAGGCGTCCCGCCCAGCCCAGCCGGTCTCATTCGTTGCGCCCGCGGTGTTTTCATTTTTCATCGCGACCTCCCGTCTGTTTGCGGGCGCGGCGGCCGGCAGGGCGGCTGCGCAGGTAGCGGGCGGGGCCGGCCTGCTCGCGGGGCGTCCATCCGCGGGCGAGGGCGCGGTCAATCTTGCGGAGGGCGTTGTTGTTGGCGGTCATGACAGCCCCCCGAGCTTGCGAAGGGCGGCTTCCGCGTCGGCGAAGGGAATGAGAACCCGCCCGCGTGCGTTCCCCGGTTTCTTGAGGCGAACGAGGCGGATTATCCCGCGCTTTTCGAGATCGAGCCAGTTTGAACGGCTGAGGCTGAAATGCTCATCGCCCCCCTTGGTCGGGAGGGGGACGAAAGTCGGTTTGAATATTATTTTGCTCATGGCGTTTCTGTTTTCGCCATGAGAATCCCAGATAATTCATCCCGTGTCTTGCGCGGGGGGGGCGGATTGAACGTGGTCATGGCGTGTTTGGTTGCGCCATAAAAAATAACAGGGCGTTTTCAGCCTGTTTCTGCTTAAATGCTTTTCGCCCCTGCTTGGCTCCAAAAGAGTCCAAAAAAAGCCTGCTTAAATGCTTTTCGCCCCTGCTTAACGCCAAAAACAGCAAAAAAAAGCCTGCTTAAATGCTATTGACATTCTATATTTTGCGCGCCGCCTTCGCCTTACCCGCTTTCCGTCCGCGAGTTGACGCAATACTATCTCTGACTTCCCGCATTATTTCCACCCTGTTCGTGCCAATCGTCCCTCGTTTTTTGAGGCCAGTCCACTCTTCTTCCACTTTCATTGCCCGAATGCCAAGGTCTTCATTATTTGCTGGCTTTGCTGGCGGGAAAAAATTCCAGATACTGGCCTCAACAAACCATTTTTTGAATGTTTTAACATGCCTTGTTCCCAGCCTTCTCATGGCCTCGTCGATTGTAATTAACTCCTGATTGGCTTCCCTGGCATCAAGCTCCGCCAACCTAGAACATATTTTATTATAGGCGATGGATATATTCCTTTTCCATAACAACCAATGGAAAACGGCATTATGAAGTTCATCTTCGTTCCAGTATGCTGGAGATTTATCCTCCCATACATGAGTTGCATTTGGCCCTGAAATAGCCCGTGCAAATGACACGAGTTCGGAGGGGGTTGGCGGTGGCGCCAGCGGTAGCAGTGGTTCCGGTAATGTCGGTGGTGTCGGTTTTGTTTTCATCATTTCTTTCCTTTCGCCAGTTTTCACATGGCCTTGCGCAGGGTTTTCATTTCGAGGTGAGAGTAACGGGCGGTCTGCTTTTCGTCGCCGTGTCTTGCGCGGGGGGGGCGGGCGGCATTTTGCAGCGCTTCCGCCGGCGTGTTGGTTCATTTCTTCACTGCGAAAATGTCCGGCAGCCTGGCAATGGCCTTGCGCTTGGTCGCCTCGTCGATGCTGGTGTAGTGCCGGGAAATCTCCGCGCTTTCATGGCCGATCAAATCCCTCGCCACCGCCTCCGACACGCCGGCGTTCTTAAGCAGGGACGTTGCGGTGTGCCTCAGCGAATGAAAGGAAATCGGGCTGGTTTCGCGGGCGGCTGCGCGCCCCTTGCCCGTGCCGCGGTGTTTGGCAGGACGCGCCTTTGCCAGCCCCACCGAGGCGAGGATTGCATGGAATTGCTGACTTAGCACCGCCGTGCCGCCGGCGCGCATGGCCAGCGGATGCGCGGAAGGGAAGAGCGGCGCGGCGGGGTTGTCGCCGGCGGGCAGTTCCTCGATGTAGGAGAGTAGCGGTTTGGCCAGCGGGATGACCTGGCGCCTGCCGGTCTTGCTTGTCGTGAGGGTCATTTGTTCCCGCGCGATGTCCACGTTCGCCCAGGTGAGCGCGGCAATGTCTTTCAGCCGCTGGCCGGTGTAGATGCCGGCAAGAATCATGCCCCGCCATTCCGTCGAGGCGCCGGCAAGGATGCTCTTCAACTCCGGCAGGGTGAACGCGCGCCGTGTCCCTGATTCCGCCCGCAATGCCGTCACCTTGGCGGCGGGGTTGTCCGTCAGGAGGCCGTCGCGCCATGCCGATTGAAAGAGCACGCGGATGACTTTCAATTTGTTGTTGGCCGTGCGCGCGGAGGCTTTGGCCGCGGCCCGGTCGCGCCACGCCGCGACCTGCGCCGGCGTGATGTGGTGCAGCGGCTCGCCAGCCTTGTCGCCGATGGATTTTACGAAGTCATCCACGGCGCCCTTGTAAGAGGCATACGAGACTTGCGACACCTCCTTTTCTTTGCGGGCGAGCCATTGCAGGGCGAAGTCTTTGACGGCGGGCGATGCGAGTTGCGCGCCGTGTATGACCTCGTAGATGTCGGATAAAACGCGGCGCGCCTGCGCTTCAGTGACGCGTCTGGCCGCCGCATCTTCCCATTGCAGGACGAGCCGCATCGCCTTCTTGCGGTCGGTCAGTTTTGTGCTGCGTTGCGTGCGTCCGCCGCCGGGCAGGCAGAAGCAGGCGAACCAATACGGGGAGCGGAGTTTTTTGCGGAGGGATGCCATGACGGGAATGTAGTGGCAACCATAGTGGCAACATTCGCGGATGTTTCAAGATGTTTTAAGATGTTTCTTTCATAGGAGAAGCAAAACCGCACGAGGGGCGAAAACGAGATGGGGGTTCGAGTCCCCCTCCGGGCACCATCTTTCAACGCTTGCCGGCGGCCGTGCGCAAACCAGGCGCGGCATGACTTGGCCGCGCCGGGCTTGGCAAGCCGGCCGCGGGGCGTCAACGGGAGCGGGGCGGGCATGGGGATGCAGGGGGTGGGTGGCGCATGGGAATGATGAGAGATATGGGAGTAATGGGAGATATGGGAATGATGGGAGATATGGGGCGGGCGTTTTTTATTTTTCAAAGGGGAGCGGGAAACGCAGCAGGCGGCGGGTGCCGGGGTCGGCGAGGTGGAGCCATTCGACGCCGGCGGCGTCGGTGAGCACGGCGACGCCGGCGGGCTGGTTGAGCAGGAAGTGACGCCCGCCGGCGGCGGCGGGCGTCAGGTCGCCGAAGCTGGCGAAGGCTTGTTTTAGTTCGCCGGTGGCGGCGTCGAGGCGGAGCAACTGGTGGCGCGTCGGGTCGGTCACCCAGAGGCCGCCGCGGCTGTCGGCGGTGATGCCGAGGGGGCAGCGGAGGTCGGTGTAGCCGGGAGGGGCGGCGCGCCGGCGGCGGGTTTCCCAAAGGATTTTGCCGTCGGGCGCGAGCCGCCAGATCGCGCGGGCGTGGCCGCCGGCGACGAGGATGCCGCCGTCCGGGAGGAGGTGCAGGCCGAGTTCGCCGGCGCCGGTGTCGGGTTTGCCAAGATCGACGAGGATCTTGGGCGGGGCGTTTGCATCGGGATTCCAACGGCAGAGCGCGTGGGTGGCGGGTTTTTTGGGGTCCGCGTCCGGGCGGGAGCCGAGGACGAGGAGGTTGCCGGCGGCGTCGCAGGCGAGGTCGGCGGCCACGTAATCGGGGCCGGCGGCGAGCGGTTTGCCGGCGTTGAGGTATTCGGGGGCGGACCAGCCGGGGGCGGCGGCGTTTTTGGGGCAGCGGTAGAGGTTCACGCCGCGGGCGGAGCCGTTCCAGTGGGAGGCGAGGTAGAGGTCGCCGCCGGGCGCGAAGGCGAAGGCTTCGAAGCCTTGCAGGCCGGTCTTGAAGGCGGGGCCGGGGTCGTAGGCGATGGCGGGGGCGGCGGCGGCACGCGGCGGGTGCATGGGCGGGGCGCCCGGGCCACTCGACCCGGCGGCTTCAGCGTCCATAGGCGAGTCGCCCGTGCCACTCGAACACATGGGCGGGTCGCCCGTGCCACGCAAACCTGCGGGCGGGTCGCCCGGGCCACTCGACCCGGCGGCTTCGCCGTCCGCGGGCGGGGCGCACGGGCCGCCTGTGTCGAGGCGCATGAGTTTTCCGTGGGCGATGTAGTAGAGGGCGCCGTCGCGGGTTTTGAGCTGGGTGAAGCCGCCGAGGCTGCGCGTGGGGGCGGGCGCGGGGATTTTGGCCAGGAGGGCCGCGGCGTCCGGCGGCAGCGGAGGCGCGGGCGGGAGTTGCGCGGGTTCGCCATGCCTGGCGGGACGGGTGCGGCCGGTGGCGGGGTCGAGGAGCGAGAGGGTTTTGCCTTGCCTGACGAGGAGGAGCGCGGGCGTGTCTGCATCGGGTTTGTAAATGCGGACGGCGTCAACGGGCAGCGGCAGGGGTTGCGGGAGCGCGGGGTGCTGCACGGCGCCGGCCTCGAAGGCGTGGGGGACGAAGACGGTGAGGTCGCGTTTCCAGCCGCCGGTGGCGGCGTCGAAGGCGGAGAGGCCGCCGGCGGAGGCGACCCAGAGGGTGCCGGTTTCCCCGTCGAGCGCGGCGTCGCGCGGGTCGCGGACGGCGGCGGGGTGGCCGTCGAGGAGGGTTTGGAGCGGGCGGGG
>JAITDF010000372.1 GCA_031282705.1 Opitutaceae bacterium
CGCCTCGCCCGCCGCCGCGTTCAACCTGGCCGCGACGACGGGCAGCGCCTTCCGCGGGGTCGTCGCCCTCGGCACCGGCGCCCTCGCGCTCGGCGGCGACAACACCGGCGCGCTGGCCAACGCCACGCTCCGGCTCGGCGGGGGCGGCGTCGCCACCGTGGGCACGGGCACGCAGAAAATCAACCGGCTCGACATGGACGGCGGAGTGCTCGTTTTCAGCACCAGCATACCGGGCGACACGGTGTCGCCCGCGTTTGTCTCCACCGGCACGTTCGCCATCACCAGCGGGACGATCAAGGCCAGCGTCGGCGCCGGCGGCGGCGCCGTCACCGCCCCCATCCTCCAGCAAGACGACGACCTTGGCGTAAAAATCATCTCCGCGGACACCATCATCGGCTCCGGGGCGCAACTGGCGCTCGTCGGCGCCAACGGCCAGTTGACCAGTGTGTCGCGCGGCGCGGTTTACACCGCCGGCACCGTCACCGCCATCGGCAGCTATGGCTACAATGTGACCACCGGCGCGGCCAACGACGGGCTCTATGTCGGCTACAATCTCACCGGCATCGAGTTGATCGACGAGCTGACCACGCTGCTTGAGGACGCCACCGGGGCGGACGGCGGCGCCACCACGCTCAACGCCTCCATCACCGGCTCGGGCAACCTCGCGATCTCCGCGGCCAGGACCATCACGCTCAACGCGGCCAACAGTTACACGGGCGTCACCACCGTCGCCGGCGGCACGCTCGTCGCCGGCGTCAACGATGCGCTCGGGCGGACCGGCACGCTGGCCGTCGCCCCCGGCGCGGGCGTCGTCCTCGCCGGCCATGCCGCGCAAACCGCGGGCCGGCTCGACAACCGGGGCGTGCTCGCGTTCAACGAGGCCGCGACCCTCACCCTGGACGACGGCGGCGACGGCGGCGCCCTCACCGGCACGGGGGGCGGGCTCGTCGTCGCGGGCGGCACGCTCGCCATCAACCGGTCGAACACCGCCCTCTCCGCCCTGCGCACCGCCATCGCCGCCGGCGCGGCCGTCGTGCTCGGCGACGCCGCCGGCCTCGGCCGCGACGGCGGCGTGGACACCCACGGCACGCTCACGCTGGACTTCGCCGCCGACGGCGTTTTCTCCCACACGCTCAGCGGCGCCGGGACGATCATCAAGCAGGCGGCCGGCACGACCACGTTCACCAAGGCCGGCGACGCCTTCGCCGGTTTGCTCAGGCTGGACGCGGGCGGAATCGTCGCCACGGATGCGGCGGCTTTCGGCATGGGCACGGTTTCCGCCGGCAAGGGCACGGTCATTGAATACAGGGACATCGCCGGCGGCGGCGGCGGTGGCGGCGGTGGCGGCGGCGTCATGCAGACCCGGTTCACCGGCGAGGGCACGCTCGTCACCCGGAACAGCACCCTCACCCTGGCCGGGGACAGCAGCATCGGCCACGTGCGCATCGAAGGCTCGGTGCTCACGCTCGCCGGCGCCAACGCGCTCGGCGGCCCCGCGGCGGCCGTCACCGCCGGCGCCGGAAGCGCGATTCATATCGACGTGGACGGCGCGCGACTCGGCGCGATGACGCTGAACGGCGCGACCCTGTCCCTGCTGCGCGCCTCCGGCACCGCCTTCGCGCCCCGCACCGCCACGCTCGCGAGCCTCGCGGGCGAGGGCGGCACGTTCGTCCTCAACGCCGATTTCGGGAAAGACGGCGTGACCCACGACCGCCTTGTCATCACCGGCCAAAGCAGCGGCGGGCATGTGATCCGGCTCAACCACACCGGGGAATTTTTCGACGAAAAGGGCGGCATCTGGCTGATCGATGCCGGGCCGGGCGCCGGCGGCGCCACGTTCACCCTGGAAGGCGGCACGACGGATATCGGCGTGAGCGCCTACGGCTTTCAACAGGGCGACGGCAGCGAGGCTTATCCGGCGCGCGGCCGCTTTTATCTGGCCCCCGCCGGCTTGTCCAACGCCGCCGACGCGATCCTCAACACCGTGGCCATGATCGGCGCCGACTGGCATTACGGCCTCGACGCCCTTTATCTGCGCATGGGCGACACCCGCGACACCCGCGCCGGCAACGACAAGGCGGGCGGACGGGGAAATGTCTGGGCGCGCGCGCGGGGCTACCGCCTCAACGCCTCCAACAAACTTTCGGGCCGCTCATTCCATCAATATAATTCCGGACTGACCGCCGGCGCGGACAGGGCGTTCCGCGGCGATGCCTGCGCCTCCGTTTTCGGGGCGATGGTTGACATGGGGAAGATTGACCGCGCCTTCGCCAACCGCGGCACGGGCGGGACCACCAGCCTCTCGGTCGGCCTGTATGCCGCCTGGCTGCTCGACGCGGGCTGGCATGCCGATGTCATCCTGAAAGCGGACCTCTATAAAAACAAATTCGACGCGCGCGCATTCGACGGGCAATCCACCACCGGGGATTACGACAGCCAGGCGCAGGGCGGAAGCGTGGAAATCGGGCGGCGTTTCCACTATGGCGACGGCGCGTGGGCCGAGTTTGGCGCGCAGGCCGCCATCGCCCGGATGCACGGGGAGAGCTACGACACCCTCTCCGCCGCGGCGAACCCGATCCATGTGATCCATGTGAAAGTGGACGGCGCCACCGCGACGCAATACCGCCTGCAAATGCGTTTCGGCCGGCAGCTGGGCAACGGCAAATGGAACCCGTATTTCAAGATCGCCGGCGCGTGCGGCAACGCGGCCGGCGGCACCGTCCACGCCAACGACAGGGCCCTGAAGGCCGATTACGAGGGCTGGCGCGCCGAAACCGGCGCCGGCTTCAGCTATCTTGCCAGTGAAAAAAGCATGTTGTATTTCGATTATGAATACGCCAAGGCGCGGTCCTACTCCCGCCCGTGGAGCCTGAACCTCGGCTGCCGCCGCGCCTGGTAGCCGGCCCCGCCACCGCGTTGAGAGGCGCCAATTTTATATCAAATGGGAACTCCTGAAAATTCATTTTTTAACAGAAGGGAGCCAGGGTGATGAAGAAAACAATGCCTTTGCCTCTCCCTTTGCCGCCTTCTGTTCAATTTTTGGGAGTTCCCAAACGCGACGGGGGGGGGCAAATCCCCCCCCGTTCACTGTATGACCGTTAATCCTGATTAATATAAATCCTGCTATGAAACCAATACTGTTAGTTCTATCCGCACTCGCACTGGCATCGTCCGGCATGGCGCAAGATTCCGCCTACAAGACAATGGCCGCCAGTTCCACCGAGGTGTTTTCAACCAAGATACTCAAGGTCTATGAGGCGCACTCGCCGGAGGGCGCGTATATTGCCTATGTCGTCGATTGGAGAGGCCGGGAAATCGTCGTCGTGCCATCGGGGGCCAGGGAGCCCTTGAAGGTCGGGGATGCGCTTGAATGCACCATGCGAAGCTCATTGGCCTCGACCAAAGACGGCGGGAAGGCCGTCCTCAGATTCACACTCGAAAATCCGATGAGCGCGATGAGCGGGGATGCGGAGCGCCTGGAGGCCATAAGGCACGAAGTGCAGCGACGGCGGGATGCGCGGGCGGCCGCCGCTTGCCGGATCGAAAAGCAGGGCGAGCGTCCCGCTTGCCAGATTGGGCCGTAGGGCGAGCGTCCCGCTTGCCAGA
>JAITDF010000446.1 GCA_031282705.1 Opitutaceae bacterium
GTGGCAGGAAAGCAGGAATAATAAGAAGGCCAAGATCAACTGGCGGTTTACCGATCAAAATGCGCGTATTAAACTCAAAAGACTTTATCCGACAATTTCCAATTGACATGACACTAGTATATGATTGGTATGATTGAGCCGGGTGGTGTGGTGGTGGGTTGAGTGTGCCGGTAAAAGAAGAATGACAAGCCATGCAGCCGCCCGCCGGCGTGCCAAGCCTTATTTTGCGCGGGATGCCTTTTTCAGGGGGGGCGATTGAAAAGGGCGGCGGGGGCCGGCGGCCTGGATGGAGCGGCGGCGGCGGGCCGCCGGACGGCGCGCGGCGCCGCCGGCCCGGGCGCGGCAGCGGCGCGCCGGGCAGGTGGTTTTGGCGGGACGCCAAAACCGGCACGCGGGACGCGTGCGCTCCCCGGAGAACGCGGGGCGCGGGCGTTCGCCGGGGCCGGGTGCGCGTTTTCCGGGGGGGTTGCGTCCCGGCGGGACGCGGTTCATCCCCGCCGGGACGGGTGTGAACCGCAGACAGCGTCCCTGGCGGGGCTGCCGCCGGCGATGAAGGGGTGAAAAGCGTCGCATGGGTTCAACCTTTCAAGCGGCCTCCTGCCCGGCCCGGCCGGGTTTGGCCCGGAAGGCGGGCTGTCCGGCGCGGGCGCGGCGCCCGCGCCGGAGCGGGCCGCCCTCCAGCCGGCGGATCAGCCTTTCGATTTCCACCTCATACCGCGCCGCCAGCTCGCGCTCCCGCCCGGCGCTTTCGGCCCTGGCCGCGCGCACGGCCTGCCGCAGAAGTTGTGAGGTCATGCCTGTCATGGTTGCTGGTGTTATTGTTGCAGGTGTGTGTATCAACGCATCATACCGCGCGCAAGGAAAGATGTGGAAAATTTTTCAACCTGTGTCATCTTTCCCAGCATGAGCCACCTATCCGACACGCTGGCGGAATTGCTTGACATCGAGGAGATGAGCCAGAGCGAACTGGCCGGGCGGGTTAAGACCGACCGCGGCACGATTTCCCGTTTCTGCAACGCCCGGCTCTCGCCCACGCGGGAGATGCTCGCCCGGATGGTCGGGGCGGTGTCCGTGCGGAAGGAGCGCCGGCTCAAGCTCCTGCTGGCCCATCTCCAGGACGAGGCCGCCGCCTGCGCCTGCCTGTCGCCGGCGGACTACATCATCGCGCCGGCCGCCTCCGACAGCCCGGTGGCGGGCATTCCGGTTTCGATGCAGGAGAGCATGGGCGTGCTCCTGCGCGCCGTGGCCGGCGGCGGGCACCCCGAGCTTTGCACCTTGCTGCAAAGCCTGGCCCGCATGGTCGCCGCCGGCGAAAACCGCCCGTCCAAAAACCGCCGCGCCGCCGGAACCCGGTGCCGGAAAACCGGCCGGCCCCGGGCGGGGGTTCAATAAGGGATGTCACGCGGCTCCGCTGGGTTGCGGGCGAGGCGGGGGCGGGCGGGGGATGGGGATGGGAATGGGAGTTATGGGAGATATGGGAGGAATGGGAGATATGGGAGGGAGAAAGAGGAGGAGGAAGAGAGAGAGAGAGGAAAGAGAAAGAGGAAAGAGGAGGAGGAAAGGGGAGGGCGTTTTGGAAAAGCATGTCTCACGCGGAGGCTTTGGGGACGTAGGGCGAGCGTCCCGCTTGCCTGGCGGGAGCTGGATGCTCCCGCCCCTTTGGGGCGGCGCGGTTGCGGCGCGCGTTGCGCGCCGGCTGGCAAGCGGGACGCTCGCCCTACGTCCCAATCTGGCAAGCGGGACGCTTGCCCTACTTTCCAATCTGGCAAGCGGGACGCTTGCCCTACTTTCCAATCTGGCAGGCGGGGGCTTTTGATTTTTCAAAGCGCCTTGAATGGATGTCACATTTTCCCGGCCTTGCCTTCCACGCCTCTTTTTACATACAAGGGCAGCTCTCCTGTCGTCGCCGACGCGAGTTTGCCGGGGGGGATGCGGTTGCCCATCAAGTCCAGCACCTCGTCGCCTTCGCGCAGGGTGAGCACGCGGGCAAGGGGCAGCGGCGCCGCCGACCACCAGACCTCCAGGGCACGGCCGTCGGGCTGCGCGAAGCGCGCGACACTCACCCGCCGGCCGTCAACCTCCGTCGTCTCGAAGCCGCGCGGCGCGGCGTCCTCGGTCAGCCAGACCATCGCCGCGTGCGCCGCCACGCCCAGGCTCGGCACGCCCGTGACCTCGATGTAGCCGCTGCACTCGTCCGTCTGCGTGTTGCGGCCCGTCTCGACGGCGTGCGCGGCGAAGCCGATGTAACGGCGCAGGCCCTCCGCCTTGAAAAAGAGGGCGGCGCGCACCATCGCGGCGGCGCTGTTCGCGGGCAGCATCGAGCTGGACGGCGGGATGCGGTAGGTTTCCAGCCAGCTGCGCCCGCCGGAGATGTAAACGCCGCCTTCCGACTGCCAGAGCGGCATGGGCTCGCCGGCGCGGTTGCGGTGCGAGCGGTAGCGGGCCAGCATCGTTTTGAGGAAATCGGGCTCGGGGCTGGTGGAGGTGAAGTTGTAGTAGTGAAAGGAGAGCGCGTCCATCTTCGCGCCGCCGCCGCGCTCCAGGATTTTGAAGGCGAGGCCGGCCTCGACGCGCGAGACGGCGGGGGCGAGCAGGTGGAAGGGGCGCCCGGTGGCGTCGAGCGCTTCGCGCGTGGCGTCGAGCAGGGTGAGCATCACGTCGTCTTTTTTCAGGCCGGGCCTGACCTGCATGTAGCCGCCGTCGGGCTCGTTCCAGATTTCCCAGGCGTTGATGTAGGGGGAGAGTTCGTTGAAAGTGCGGGTGACGTAGTTTTTCCAGGCGGGGAGGTCGGCGGGCGGGTAGGCGCGGCTCCAGCGGTTTTTGACCGGGCTTTTCGGGTCGAGGTCGGCGGCCCAGTCGGGGGCGGTGTCGAAGCTGCCGATGATCTGGAAGCCGGCGGTTTTGGCGCGCTGGAGGTCGTCGGTCTTGAAGCGCCACTGGCCTGGCTTGGGTTCGAGCACCATCCATTTTGTGAGGAGCGGGGGGTAGAGGCGCAGCCAGCGGAAACCGGCGCGGCGGGCGACTTCGAGGTTGTAGGGGGAGAGGTCAACGTGGTTGCCG
>JAITDF010000464.1 GCA_031282705.1 Opitutaceae bacterium
GACCCTGACCATCACCCGCACCGGCACGGCCAACAACAGCACAGCCGTGTTCCCGGACGGCTCGCTGACCATCCGCCCGGAGACGCCCGGCGGCACCGGGCGCGTGGTGTTCCGGGATGTGCGCGGCACGATAAATGGCGTCATCCTTTCACTCGCATCCGCCGCAACAGTTAATATAACGGGGGCGGATTTTATAAATACCTACCAGCCGACCAGCCCGGCGGGTGTCTTTTATATATACAATGCCGGCGCCAGTCTCACGCTCACCGATTTTCTGGCCGATGGCAACAGCGCGGGAAACACCGGTTTCGCCCGCATCACGACCGGCACTCTGATTATGAACGACGGCATTATTCGCAATAGTTACACCCGGACGATGACGACATCAGGGCACACCGGCGCCTTGGGCATCTACGGCACGGGCGCCAAGACGGTGGAGATCAATCGCGTGCTTTTCGAGGGCAACCGGACCTTCGACGCGGGCGGTGCGATAAAAATCGGCGGGGCCAATGACGCCACCGTCGCCAACTTCAGCGGCACCTTCACCAACGCGGTGTTCAAGGACAACTGGGCCGCGGGCAGGGGCGGCGCGGTCATCTCGGCGCATATGAACGGCGACCTCGTATTCAAGATGGCCGCGGCGGGCGGCGCCACGCAGTATCATTACACCGGCAACGCCGCCTACGGAAACGCAGACGCGGCGGTGTTCACCGCCGCCATGCTGGCGGCCAACAACACGGGGACGCACGCTGCCGCCGCCTCGGCGGGCGGCTTTTATTATGCGAGCAGCGCCAGCCCCGCCGTGCTGAAGTTTGACATCGACCCCGGCGTCTCGCTCACCATTGGCGATGCGGACGACACCGGCAATGACAAGGATTCGATTGTCGGCACAACCGCGCACACGCTCAAAAAGACCGGCGGCGGCGACTTGATATTAACCGCCAACAATTCCTTCTGGCGCGGCGCGGTGGAGGTGTCCGGCGGGCGGCTGCTCCTCGGGCGGGAGGCGGCGCTGCTCGGCGGCTCAGCCATCACCGTGGGGCCGGGCGCGACCCTCGGCGGCTCCGGCACCCTGACCACCGCCGGCGCGCCGGGCGCGGCCAGTGTCGTCGCCGGGCCGGGCGCGACCATTCAGATCGGACTTGCCGGCCGGATGACGGAAAAGCTGGTCATCGACGGCACGCTTTCCCTCACGGATGCCATCCTTTCGTTTGTCGCCTTTGGCGGCACTCATGCGGCGACACTGGAGGTTACGGGTTCGCTCATCGCCTCGGGTTCCAATACCGTTAATATACAATCTTTCAATACCGGCATTTATAATCTCGGGCAACTCAAGTCGCCGCTGGCTGATTCCGCCACCGTGTCGCTCACCATCAACGGCGCGGCGCAGGTCGCCGGTGGCCGGCAAATCGCGACCTGGGTGGACCACGCCACCGATCTCATTGTGGATTATTCGGCGGACGCCTCGCGCCTGTTGAAATGGACGGGGCTTTCCGGCACGGCATGGAACAGCGCCGAGGCCAGCTGGCAGGGCGTCAACACGCCCGCCGTCACCCAATATGCCGCCGGCGACTTCGTGCAATTTCCGGGCGATGCGCCGGGCGACCTGTCCATCGCCATCGACGATCCGGTGCAAATCACCGGCATGGATGTCTCGGGCGCCGGCGCCATTGTCTTTTCCGGGGCGGGAGGCATCACCGCCACTGCCTGGCAGGGTGGCGGGCCCGATGACGAGGACGCGGTCAAGGCCGGCACCGGCAGGCTCGTCAAAAACGGATCGGGCGCGCTCGTGTTTGCCAATGATGGCGCCAACGTCTTCAACGGCGGCATCGAAATAAACGGGGGCGTGATCGAGTTTTCGCACGGGCGCCAGATCCAGACGGGCGCGGGCGCCATTGTCGCGGGGCAGTCCGGCACGCTTCGCGCCGGGGACAGCACGGCGGTTGAAAATCATATCCAGATCGGGCCGGGACGGAGCCTTGTTTTTGACACGGGGGCGAATGCCGTCACCCAGGCGGCCGGCGGGATTTCCGGGGCGGGGACTTTTATAAAAATCGGCACGGGCACCCTGGCGCTCAATGTCGCGAACACCGCTCCCGTGGAGCTGTGCGCGGGCGTGCTCGCGCTCGGCCACGGAGGCGCGATCGGCGGCGGGCTGGCCGTGACGGGTGGCGGCTCCCTCGATGCCGCCGGCGGGCTGGCCGTCAGGGGCGGCATCTCCATCGGCGTCCCGGCGCTGAATATCAAAAACACCGGCGGCGCGGCCGCGGTTTTTTCCGGTCCGATTGTCGGAGCCTCGGCCGCGCTTTCCGTGTTTGGCCGGATCGGTTTTTCGGGCGCCAATACCTTCGCCGCCCTCTCCGTCAAGCCCGGCGCCGTGCTCACCGCCGGCGGCGCGGGCGCGCTCGGCGGGGCCGGCGCGGATGTCACGGTCGAGAACGGCGCGACGCTCAATCTCGGCGCGCTCGAGGTCGCCGCCGGCAGCCTCACCGTGCGAGGCGGCGCCACGCTCGGCTTCGCCGACCTCAAGGCCACCGCGGCCCCCTTCCTGCGCGTGACCGGCGCGCTGGCCTTGGAAAACAGTTCGACCCTCGCAATCGTGAACGCGCCCTCGCGCCGGATTTGGCTGGCGAGCGCCGCGGGCGGGGTGACGGACGGCGGCGCCAGCATCGTCATCACCGGCGACGGGGCGCAAAGCGACGTGCTGGTGGACATCCGTGACGGCGACCTCCGCGTCACCCACGTCAACCTGTCGGCCAACCCCGGAAAGGACATCGCCGTGGCCTTCGACGCCGTGAGCGCGGCCGCCGGCGCCATCCATGCGCGGCTGGACGAGGGTTTTCTTTCGCCGTTCATGGAACGCCGGGAGGGCGGCCCCGGACGCGGCCTCTGGCTCAAGGGCGCCGGCTCCTTCGCCGACTACGACGGCGACTCCGGCAGGATCGGCCACCGCGACCGCATCTACGGCGGCGTCGTCGGCCTGGACAAGGTGTTTGGCGAAAGGCTGCTCCTGGGCGCCGTGCTCGGGTGGGCCGGCGCCGAAATCAAGACCGACAACCACGCCGCGACCGACGCCGATATATACAGCGCCGGCGTCTATGGTTCGCTCAAGCTCGGCCCCTTCTATTTCACCGCCGACTTCCTGCTCGGCACCCTCGCCGCCGACACCTCGCGCCCCGAGGGATTTGCCGGGCGGGCAAACGGCTCCTACAAAGGCACGGTCGCCGGCGCCGGCGCCGGCGTCGGGCTCGTGCTGCCCTTGTGGAAAAACGCCACCCTCCGCCCGTCGGCGGAAATGCATCGCCTGAGTTTCGATTTTCGCGACCACGGCGAGGGCTACAACGCCGGCGGGCTCCAGGGGCTCGTCATTCTGGACGACTTTCGCGCCGTGCGCTGGGAGGGCCTCGTGAACCTGCGATTCTCGCAGGGCTTCACGCTGCCTTGGAAACTGCCCGGCGCGCTCGACCTGCTCGCCGGCTGGCGCTCCTCCCTGGCCGACGACGACCCCGTCGTGCTCGGCGCCGCGTTTGCCGCCGACCTGGACGACCGGTTCGCCATCACCAGCGACGAATACGGGCGCGACCGGTTTGCCGCCGGCCTCGCCCTGCGGCTGGGCCTCACCCGCCGGGCCGGGCTCGTGCTCGCCGCTGAGCACGAGTTCATCGAGCACGGCTCCCGCGACTCCTTCGCCGCGAGCGTCCGCTGGAGTTGGTGAGGCGCGCTCAACCGCCGTTTCTTAAAAACAATTTTTGCAACAACAATCCCAACCGCCCCCCGCACCATGAACCTTCACTCATTCCGCCACAGCGTTTTTCTCGCGGCCGCCGCCGCCCTTCTTCCCTCCGATTCCGCCGCCCAGGGCGCCGCCCAAAGCGCGAGATCCGGCGACGAGGATGTCTTTATAATGGACGCCTTCGACGTCACCAGCAGCAGCGATGTCGGCTACCTCTCCCAAAACGCCGAGAGCGCCACGCGCCTCAACGTCCCCATCTCGGACATCGCGCAGAACATCGTTGTATTCAACGAGGAGTTTCTCGCCGACATCATGGCCGAGAACATCGAGGACGTGGCCATGTATGATCCCACCGTCACCGCATTTAATGAAAATGACAACTTTGCCATGCGCGGCATGGGCGCCGGCTCGGCGCCGGGCGTCGGCTCCAACTACTTTAACGGTTTCGAGCAGACCGCCGCCGGCATCGGCTCGCAGACTCTCGTCAACACCGCCCGCGTGGAGGTGCTCAAGGGCCCCAATGCCGTCCTCTATGGCACCGGCGCCTTCGGCGGCACCATCAACCGTGTCTCCAAAAAACCCACCGGCAAAAAATTCACCAACCTCAGCGCCTCGGTGGACTCCTTCGGTTATTATCAAATCAAAATTGACGACAACGTGCCCCTGGTCCCGAGGAAATACGCCTATCGTGTCAACGTCATGTGGGCCGAGGGCAGGACGTGGTGGGACATGCCCCGCAGCGACTTCGTGATCGCCCCGGGCATCTCCTGGAACGTCACGAAGAAAACAACACTGGCGGTTGACTACACCTACCAATTGCAAAAAAACACCGCCAACTGGACCTTCCCCATCGCCAACGCCGACCCGGAGCACATCATGATTGACGGCACCCTTGTGAAACTCAACCGCCGGCTTTATCTCGGCCAGGATGACGACCAGCGAAAGGTCATCAGGAATGTCGTTTATTCCGACTTCAAGCACGAGTTTGCCCGCGGGTTTTTCCTGCGCGGCATGTTCAACGCCGAGTTCAAAAAACAGGAGAACGCGGAGGCCATGATTGACGCGGCCGCGCCCTTCGGCGACAGGACCACCCCCGCGCGCAACGCCTACCTCGACACCCTGGGCGTGCGCCGCTACTACCGAACCTATGACGTCGACACCAGCGCGTATCGCGGGCGCCTCGAACTCGTGGCGAAATTCTCCACGCTCGGCGCCGGGCACCAGATGATTTTTGGCGGAAGCCTGCGTTCGGAAAAACTGGATACCCTGCTCCTGCGCACCACCACGTCGAGTTCCGCGACCGGCTTCCCCTATGCCGACATCATCACGCATGTGCCGGGACCCACGCTGCCCGGACAGGTGAGCCTGAATCAGAATCGCGATGCGCGCGAGGAACTCACCAGCCGCTCCGTATATGTGAATGACCTGATCTCGATGGTTCCCGACCGCCTCATCATGCAGGCCGGCGTGCGCCATATCACCGTGAATGAAAAACGCATTGACCGCCTCCCCGCGAACACCGACGCCGACCACAATTACGACGAGGAGCAGGAGAAGGTCACTTACAGCCTCGGCGCGGTCTGGCACCTGACAAAAAACAAGGCATGGACGCTCTATGCAAACCACTGCTTCACCTTCCAGTCGAACTTCGGCGAAATGGACTATGCTGACGACGCGGACAATGCCTCGCTCCTCCCGCCGATGACCGCGCGCCAGTCCGAGGGCGGCGTCAAATATGTATATCGGGACAAACTCTCGCTGCTCGTGTGTTATTATGACATTTTGCAAAAAAACACCCCCGAGGCGTATGTGGACCCCGTCACCGGCGGGAACCGCAAGCGTGTCATCGCCGGCCTGCACAGCAGCGGCGTCGAGGTGAACTTTAATTGCCGCCCGTTCAGGGAATGGTCGCTTTTCGGCGGCTATGCCTACACCGATTGCATCAACGAATCCACCGGCGCGCGCCATTACCGCACGCCCAGGCACGCGGTCTCGCTTTTCAGCAATTACAAGCCCGGCGGCCCGTTGTCCGGGATCTCCGTCAACCTCGGCGTCATCTGGCGCGGCGACTCGGACGCCCTCTTCTCGGAGGCCGCCGCGGCCGTGCGCGACGAGCCGGCCTGGGACCCGCCGGATTTCCTGCAAATCGACGCCGGCGCAAGCTATGCGTTGAAGATCGGCAAAATGCGCTGGACCGCCGCGGTCAAGGTCCGCAACGCCGCCGACCGCCTCAATTATATCACCACGGCCAACATCCACGCGCGCCTCACGTGGACCTTCTCGCTGGCGACACGGTTTTAGCCCCAATGCCGCTTGATTAGTGTTGGTAAAATCGAGGAGGAAAAGGAAAGATGGAGATTTTATTATAATAAAACGCAAAGAGTTAACTGATGGGATGCGGCGGCCAGTTTTGGCAGGGCGGTCTCGCCGAGACCGCCGCGAGCACCACGAGGCAAACGACG
>JAITDF010000524.1 GCA_031282705.1 Opitutaceae bacterium
TCAAACTCGCAGCGGCTCACGCGCCACTCCTCCCCCAATCCCAGCATCTGTTCAAACAAGGCTTCAGGTGTCATCCACCCACTCAAAATAGCGAGGAACCATAAAAGTAGTGTTGCAAACCTGATCGAGGGCGGCCTTGGCGGCACCATCGACGTCCGTCTGCGACGGCCCTTTGATTTCAAGGGGCTGGAGGCGGTGGCCAGCGTCCGGGGCATCTATGGGAATCTGGTTGACGAAATGAAATTCCAGTATTCCGCCCTGGCCAGCAACCGCTTCAAGGTCGGGCGCGGCGAACTTGGCGTCCTTGTCAACTTCACCTATCAGGAGCGTGCATGGCGCGAGGATTTCATGAATCCCGGCACGCCGGCGACATTTGATGTGCAGGGCTTTGGCACTGTGCAGGTTCCCAACGGCAGTTATGAAGGCGTCACCGCCGGCAGCCGTGAACGCAGCGGCGTCAACGCCGTGGTCCAATGGGCGCCCTTCAAGGGGCTGGAAATTTATGCCGAGGGCACTTTTTCCGAGTTGAAGACCGTGCAGGACACTTATGGCGTGTTTTTCACCCCCACACGAAATGCCACTACCAATACCTACTCCGGCATCGATCCCGCGTCCCTTGTCCTGCATCCGGGGACCAAGGACGCGACAGCGGTCAGGTTTACGGACAAAGTCTCGGTGGGCACCTATGACACCGTCCGCGACACGATGGAGAAACACCGTCTGTTCGCCATCGGCGCAAAGTGGAACAAGGACGCGCTTTCCATCAAAACGGATTTGAGCTACACCGATGCCTACAGTGTTTTGTGCCAGGAGGGGCTTAATTCCGGCAATAATTTTGCTGATGGCATAGATCTCTTCATCGACAATCGCGGAAAAGTCGCCTCCACCAGCACCGCAAGCAACCTGACGAACCCCTCCGACTACAAGATTACCAGTCTGTCCTATGTGAACCGGCCCTATAATGGCGACATGACGGCGTTGACGGCGGATGCGGAATACAAGCTCGGCAAGCACAAATTCTTCACTTCGATAATGGGCGGCATCCGTTATGCGATGCGCAATGCCGATAATGGAACCGGCATGATTAACACCGGTGGGGTGAACATCGCCAACGCGGCTGACGGCAACTACACCACGGGCAATGCCTATCTCTTCACCCAACCCTACACGGATTATTTCACCAGCGGCAACAATGGTTCCGCCGCGTCACGGGGCATGTGGCATGGAAACCAGAGTCTGATCCGGGGCAAAATAGTCAAATTCCGTCAGGATTTTGGCATCACGGCCCCGCTGCCCACCGGGCCAAGCAATGGCATCATGGGGCGTTGGGATATTGATGAGGACACCCTCACCGGCTACGTGATGGCCAAATTTCAAGTCCCAGGGGTCTTTGACGGGTCAGTGGGACTGCGTGCCGCCCGCACCGAGACAAGCATAGACAGCGCCCAGCAGAACACGGCTCCGGATGGGACCGTAACCCGCACCCCCCTCACCGTGTCGAACAGTTATGATGACATATTGCCGAGCCTGAACACCCGCTGGTTCTTGCAGGATGATTTCTTCCTGCGTTTCTCCGTTTCCAAGACGCTGACCCGGCCCACCCTCCCTGATTTGGCGCCGACGCTCACACTTACGCAGATGGTTGAGGAATCGCAGAACCAAGGCAGCTCGGGCAATCCGAGCCTGAGACCGGTCCGGGCTTGGAATATTGATCTTTCATTGGAAAAATATTTCTCCAAATCGGCCTCCGCTTATATTGCTTTCTTTTACAAGGACGTGGATGGATTCATCTCAAGCACGAGAACCCCGGAAACCCATGACGGCCATGTTTACACGATCTCCCGTCCGGAGAACATGGGCGAGGGCAAGGTCAGGGGTTTCGAAATCGGCGGACAGATGTTCCTTGATTCCCTTCCCGGCTGGTTGAGCGGCTTCGGCGTCCAGGCCAACTATACCTATGTGGACAGCGCCTCGGACAATGCCCAGTTCCCTTACAAGGTGCCCTTGACCAATCTGTCGAAGAACAGCTTCAACATCATCCTGATGTATGAGTATAATAAGATTTCCGCCCGTCTGGCATACAACTGGCGCGACAAGTTCTACGTCGGTTCCTTCTCCTATCTGGACCTCAATACAAACGCCGTCACCCTGTATCCTCAATACATGGCGGGTTACGGATGGCTGGATGCCTCCGTGGGGTATGCGTTTACCAAGCGCATCCGCTTGTCCATTGACGGGACCAACCTGCTGAACACAGTCCGCACCAAATATGTGGGACTCAAACACCTGAAGAACAACGCCTGGGTGAACGATGTGCAGGTGGTCGCCTCGGTCACCATCCGCCTGTAATCAGAACGCAAACAGGCAGTGAGATTAGGGCAGCCTTGGCCGTCGTCCGGCGGCCAAGGTTGCAATTTTCATAATATCCGTCTTTATAAACATGGTTCCCCGCTCTTTTGAATGGATTTTCCATCACGCCGCCGCGAAGCGGAGCCGGCTTTCAACCGCCGCTCCCATCGACCGAGATCGACTATAATCGACTGCAATCGACTGCGATCGACTCCTTAAATTTACCATGCGATTTTTTCGAATGACAGTGTTTGGGCTTTTTGCGTGCTGCGCCGCCCGCGACCTGGCGGCGGGGCGCGAGGTGGTGGATTGGAATCCCGGCTGGTTTTTCTCCCTCGGCTCCGGCGGCGGCGGCGGCGCGCCCGGCGCGGACGCGGACTCGTGGCGCGCCGTCGTGCTGCCGCATGACTGGAGCATCGAAAGTCCCGTCAGCAGGGACGCCCCCGCCCTCGGCGGCGGCGGTTTTTTCCAGACGGGGACCGGCTGGTATCGGCGGGATTTTGACGCGCCCGCAAGCTGGCGGGGCAGGCGGGTCGCAATCGAATTTGAAGGCGTTTACATGAACGCCGAGGTGCGGCTGAACGGCGCCGTCGTCGCGCGTCAGCCGTATGGCTACAGTTCGTTTTTCGCGGACCTCACGCCGCATCTGCGCATCGGCGAAAAGAACACGCTGCTCGTGCGCGCGGACAACAGCGCGCAGCCCAATTGCCGCTGGTTCAGCGGATCGGGCATTTACCGCCCGGTGAGGCTGCATGTGACGGCGCCGGTGCGCGTCGCCCCGTGGGGCGTGTTTGTCGCGACCACCCGGCTCGATGCCGGGTCGGCCTCGATCCGCGTGGAGACCACGGTGGCCAACGGCGGCGACGCGCCCGCCGGGCTGGCCGTGGAAACAATCATCACGGACCCCGCCGGGCGCGAGGTCGCCAGGGCGGGCGCGGAGGGGCGGGTCGCGCCCGGCGCGGATTTCACGGCCGCGGCGACGGCCACCCTGACAAATCCGCGGCCGTGGTCGCCGGAGACGCCGGCGCTTTATCGCGCGGTCACGCGCGTGCGGGCGGGCGGGGAGGTGGTGGACGAGGTGGCCACGCCCTTCGGCGTGCGCACGGTGCGGGTGTCGGCGGAGCGGGGTTTTGAACTCAACGGGCGCCCGCTGAAACTCGCCGGGGGAAACGTCCACCACGACCACGGCCCGCTCGGCGCGGCGGCGTTTGCGCGGGCGGAGGAGCGCAAGGTGGAGCTGCTCAAGGCCGCCGGCTTCAACGCCGCGCGCACCTCGCACAACCCGCCGTCGCCGGCGTTTCTCGACGCGTGCGACCGGCTCGGGCTGCTGGTCATGGACGAGGCGTTCGACGGCTGGGCGCGCAGCAAAACCGCGCACGACTACGGAGCGTGGTTTGAGGAGTGGTGGCAGCGCGATCTCGACGCGATGGTCTTGCGCGACCGCAACCACCCCGGCGTCGTGCTGTGGAGCATCGGCAACGAAATGTTTGAGCGCGGCAACGCCGACGGCCTCCGCATCGCGCACGCGCTCACGCGGCGTATCCGCGAACTTGATACCACGCGCCCGGTCGCCGCCGGCGTCAACGGCATGGGGAAGGCCGGCGAGTGGCCGCAGCTCGACCCGCTTTTCGCCACGCTCGACGTGGCGGGTTACAACTACGAGCTCGCCGCGCGCCACGCCGCCGACCACGGGCGCCTGCCGCATCGCGTGATCGTCGCGGCGGAGTCCTATTTGTCGGAAACCTTTGCCAACTGGGCCGCCGCGCACGACCATGCGCACGTCATCGGCGACTTCGTCTGGAGCGCGATGGATTATCTGGGCGAGGCGGGCATCGGGCGCGTGTTTCCGCCCGGCGAGCCCATTGTCAGGCACTGGGAGGGCGACCAGTGGCCGTGGCACGGCGCGGCCTGCGGCGACATTGATCTCACGGGCCTGCGCAAGCCGGGCTCGCATTATCGCAACATCGTCTGGGACCGGGGCGAAAAACTCCGCGTCGCCGTGGCCGCGCCCGCGCCCGGCGGCGGCGAATGGGGCGTGTCGCCGTGGGCGCCGGCGCCCGCGCGGGCGCACTGGACCTGGCCCGGGCACGAGGGGGAGCCGCTGGCGGTCGAGGTGTATTCACGTTATGATACCGTGCGGCTCTACCTCAACGGCGGGCTGCTGGGCGAAAAGCCGGCCGCGCGCGCGGAGGAGTTCAAGGCGGTCTTTCCGGTGCCCTACGCGCCGGGAAAACTGGAGGCGGCCGGGGTGCGGGACGGGCGCGAGGCGGAGCGTTTCGCGCTGGTCACGGCGGGCGCGCCGGCGCGGCTGCGGCTGACGCCGGACCGCGCGCGGATCGCCGCCGACGGGCAGGATCTTTCCTTTGTGGTGGTCGAGGTGCTGGACGCCGGCGGCGTGGCGGTGCCTTCCGCGGGGCATCCCGTCCGCTACACGCTCGACGGCCCCGCCGCCCTTGCCGGCAT
The DNA here is from genome assembly GCA_031282705.1 of Opitutaceae bacterium. GTDB lineage: Bacteria > Verrucomicrobiota > Verrucomicrobiia > Opitutales > Opitutaceae > Termitidicoccus. The sequence continues at coordinate 4,813 of JAITDF010000524.1, forward strand.
CGGCAGCGCGGACCTCACCGACCGCGATTCCTATCGCGCGAATCCGCGCCGGGTTTTCCAGGGCCGGGCCCTGGTGATCGTCCGGGCCGGGGACAAGGCCGGCGCGGTCAAACTCACCGCCTCCGCGCCGGGCCTGCCGCCGGCGGAGCTTGTCATCCATACGGAATCTTCCCGCTAATCGCCTCGTCAACCGCCCCGCCAGTCTTCCTGCCAACCGCCTCGCCAATCCTCCCGCCAACCGCTTCGCCATGCCGACACCAGCGCCGACACCGACCAGCCCTGCGTCTCCCTTCCGCGTCCTCGCGTTTCTCTTCCGCGCCCTTGCGTCTCCCTTCCGCACCGCTGCGTTTTTTCTCATCGCGTTCGGATGCGGGCTGGCTCCCGCCGTGCCGCGCGCGGACGCTTCGGGCGAGGCGCTGGAGGCCGCATTTCGCGAGCCACCCGAGGCGGCGCGGCCGTGGGTGTTTTGGTATTGGATGAAGGCAAGCTCGTCCCGCGCGGGCATCACCGCAGACTTGGAGGCGATGAAGGAGGCCGGCATCGGCGGCGCGCATCTGGTGCCGATCCAGGGCGCGGCCAAACCGCCCCTGTTCGAGCCGCCGGTTGAACAGTTCACCGAGGCGTGGTGGGACCATGTGCTTTTCGCCTTCAAGGAGGCGGACCGGCTCGGGTTGAAAATCGGCATGCACGGGAGCGACGGCTACGCGACGGCGGGCGGCCCTTGGATCACGCCCGAACTTTCCATGCAAAAAGTCGTCTGGACCGCGACGCAGGTCGAGGGCGGGCGCCGCGTCGGGCTGGCGTTGCCGCAGCCCGAGGCGAGCCAGGGCTGCTACCGCGACATCATCACGGTCGCGTATCCCGCGCCGCCGGGCGCCGGCGTCAGCTCGCGCACGGCCAGGCCGCGGGTGACGACCAGCCTCGCCGGCGCGGACGCGCAAACGCTGGCGGAGGGCGGCGTCGCGATTTTCACGAGCGGGGAGGCGTGCTGGATTCAGTATGAATTTGAGCGGCCCTTCACCTGCCGCGCGCTCACGGTGCGCATCCCGCGGACCAAGGGCATACAAAACGCCACCTATCACGCCAACCACCTCGCGGTCGAAGTCAGCGACGACGGGCGGCGGTTCCGCAAGCTCGCGCAACTGGAGCCGCCGCGCCACGGCTGGCAGGACGGCGACGCCGATGTCACGCACGCCATCCCGGAGACGGCGGCGAAATTTTTCCGCTTCGTCTTCGACCCGGAAAACGCCGCGCCGGGCGGGGAGGACCTCGACTCGGCCAAATGGAAACCCGCGCTCAAGCTCACGGGCATCGACCTGCTGGCCGAGTCGCGCCTGCACCACTACGAAAGCAAGACCGGCGAGGTGTGGCGCGTGTCGCCGCCCACGCCGGCGAACCTCGTGCCCGCCGGCGGCTGCGTGCCGCTGGCGAAGTGCGTGGACCTCACCGGCCGCACCGGCGCCGACGGACGGCTGGAGTGGGACGCGCCCGCCGGAAGCTGGACGGTGCTGCGCATCGGGCACACCTCCACGGGCGCGCGCAACGACACCGCCGGCGCGGTCATCGGGCTGGAATGCGACAAGTTCAACCCCGCCGCGGCGCGGCTCATGTTTGACCGCTGGTTCGGCGAGATCATCCGGCGCGCCGGGCCGGGGCTGGCCGGGCGCGTGCTGAAGGTGTTCCACATCGACAGCTGGGAGTGCGGCAGCCAGAACTGGTCGCCGGTTTTCCGCGGCGAATTTCAGCGCCGGCGCGGCTACGATCCGCTGCCCTGGCTCCCGGCGATGGCGGGCGTGCCGCTCGAAAGCGCGGATGTCTCCGAGCGTTTTTTGCGCGATGTGCGCGAGACGATCGGCGAGCTGGTCCGGGACAACTTTTACGCGCCGCTGCACGAACTCGCGCAGGCGCACGGCTGCGCGTTCAGCGGCGAATGCACCGCGCCGGTGATGGCCGGCGACGGCATGTCGGTCTTTGGCGCGCTCGACACGCCGATGGGCGAGTTCTGGCTGCGCAGCCCCACGCACGACAAGCTCAACGACATGCTCGACGCCATCTCGGGCGCGCGGGTTTACGGGAAGCCGGTCGTGCAGGCCGAGGCGTTCACCGAGCTGTGGCTGGCGTGGGACGAAACGCCGGCCTCGGTCAAGGCGCTCGGCGACTTCAACTACGCGCTCGGGGCGAACCGTTTTGTTTATCACGTCTTCACGCACAATCCGTGGACCGGCCGCCGGCCCGGCATGGCGATGGGGCACGTGGGGCTGTATTTCCAGCGCGACCAGACGTGGTGGCGGCCCGGGCGCGCGTGGGTGGACTACGCGCGCCGCTGCCAGGCGCTGTTGCAGCAAGGCGCGCCGGTCGCGGACATCGCGGTCTTCACCGGCGACGCCGCGCCGCGCCGCGCGGTCGCGCCGTGGCGGCTGGCCCCGACGCTGCCCGGCTTCTTCCCGGCCGGCGACGCGCGGCTGGCGAAAAAAATCATCGAGTCGTCCGACTGGGCCGATCCGCTGCGCGGCTACGCCTACGACTCCATCAACCGCGACGCGCTGCTGCGGCTCGGCCGCGTGCGCGGCGGACGGCTCGAACTCCCCGGCGGCGCGGCTTACGCGATTCTGATCGTGCCCGCGTCCCATCCGCTCGCGCCCGCCGCCTCCGCGCTCACTCCGGAAATCACGCGGCGGTTGCGCGAAATCGCCGAAGCGGGCGTGACCGTCATCCTGGGCGAACGTCCCGCCCGGTCGGCCAGCCTGGGCGGTTTCCCGGAAAGCGACGCCGAGGTGGCGCGCGACGCCGGGATTCTCTGGCCCGAGGCCGCCGCGCCCGGCGCCGGGGCGCGCCCGCTCGGGCGGGGGCGTGTCGCGGCCGGGCCTTTCCCGGGGGATTCGTTTGCCGCGCTCCAGCTCGCGCCCGACTTCACCGCGACGGCGGCGGACGGCGCGCGGGCGGACGGCATCGCGTGGACGCATCGCGCGGGGGCCGGCTGGGATTTGTATTTCGTCTCCAACCAGCGCGACACGGAGCGCGTGCTCGAGCTTTCCCTGCGCGCCGCCGGCCGCGTGCCGGAGTTGTGGGACCCGGTGGGCCGGGAGACCCGCGCGGCCGGCACGTGGGCGGTCCGCGACGGGCGCACGGTGCTCCCGGTGCGCCTGCCGTCCGGAGGCTCGCTCTTCGTCATCCTGCGCAAGCCCGGCGAACCGCCCGCGCGGCCCGCGTCGCCCAACTGGCATGAACCCGCCGCCGTGCAGCCGTTGTCCGGGAAATGGACGGTGACGTTCGACCCGGCGTCCGGCGGGCCGCGCGCGCCGCGGGTTTTTGACCGGCTGCAATCGTGGACGGAGTTTCCCGACGACGGCGTCCGCCACTACTCGGGCACGGCCGTGTATGCCGCCGCGTTTGAGTGGGACGCCTCCGCGCACCCCGGCGGGCGCGTGTGGCTCGATCTCGGGCGCGTGGCCGAACTGGCCGAGGTCTCGCTCAACGGCGCGCCCTGCGGCATCGCGTGGACGCCGCCATATCGCGTCGAGGTGACGCCCGCGCTGCGCGCCGGGACCAACGAGCTTCGTATCGAGATTACGAATACGTGGTTCAACCGCCTCGCCGGCGACCGCGACAAGCCCGAGTCCGAACGCCTCGCCCGCACGACCGCGCCCGACGCCACGAAAGGCAGGCCGTTGCTCGACGCCGGCCTGCTCGGGCCGGTCACGCTTTGCGTCGGGCCGCCCGCCGAAAAATAACCGCCGTTTTCCAAACCGACCATCATGCCCGACCCGACCATCATGCCCGACCCGACCGCCATGACCAAACCGACCGCCATGCCCAGCCTGACCGCCATGCCCAAACCCATCCGCCTCGCCCTCGCGCTGTTTTCAGCCCTGTTGCTCCCCGCCGCCGTCATCCGGGCGGCGGAGACTCCGCCGCTCGTGCTCGGCTCCGCCTGGTATCCCGAGCAATGGACGGAGGCCGATTGGGAAAAGGACCTGGCGCTGATGAAGGCGGCCGGATTCAACATGGTGCGCATCGGCGAATTTGCCTGGAGCAGCATGGAGCCGGAGGAAGGCCGCTATACTTTTGACTGGCTCGAAAAGGCGGTCGCCGCCGCGGCGAGGCACGGCATGGTCGTCGTGCTCGGCACGCCGACCGACGCGCCGCCCGCCTGGTTGACGGGCAAATATCCCGAGACCCTCCGCGTCGCGCCGGACGGCCGCCGGCTCCAGCACGGCGACCGCCGCCAGTTCAATTATTCAAGCAGGAAATACCGCGGGCATTGCCGCGCCATCGTCGAACAAATGGCGCGGCGTTTCGGCGGCAATCCGCACGTGATCGGCTGGCAGATCGGCAACGAATACACCGAGGACTCGTTCGACGACGAGTCGCGCCGCGCGTTTCACGACTGGCTGCGGGAAAAATACAAAAGCATCGACCTGCTGAACCGGCACTGGGTCACCGCCTACTGGAGCCAGGCCTACAACTCGTGGGACCAGGTTCCCATGAACACCGGCCGCAACAACCCCGGCCTGATGCTCGACTACAAACGCTTCGTCACCGACCAGTGGCGCGGCCTCCAGCGCGAGCAGCGCGACGTCATCCGCGTCCATGCCGGCGCGCGCCAGTTCATCACCACCAACCTCGGCGGCCTCGGCTGGGCCAACCGTTTCAACCGGCAGCTCATCGCCTCCGACCTCGACCTGATCACGTGGGACAACTACGTCGGCTCCGGCCACATCGAGCCGTATCGCAACGGCGCCACCCACGACCTCGTGCGCGGCTGGAAAAACATGAACTTCTGGGTCATGGAAATGCAGCCCGGCTTCGTGGACTGGGCGCAGGTCAGCAACTCGCTCGACAAGGGCGAGACCCGCGCGCTGGTCTGGGCCGCCGTCGGGCACGGCGCCGACGGCATCGCCTTCTGGCAATGGCGCAGCGCGCTCAACGGCCAGGAGCAGTATCACGGCGTGCTCGTCGGCCCCGACGGCGGCCCCGTGCCGTTCTACGAGGAGGCGCAAAAAATCGGCGGTGATTTTGCCAGGGCCGCGCCGCTGCTCAAAAACACCGCGCCGCGCTCCGAGGTCGCGCTGCTCCACGATTACGACAGCCGCTGGGCCATCGACTTCAACCGCTTTTCCCAACGCTACGAACAGCTCGACATTCTCATCGACTACTACCGCGTCTTCCGCGACATCACGCAATCGGTGGACATCGTCGATCCCGCGTCGGACCTCGACCGCTACAAGCTCGTCCTCGCGCCGAGCCTCAACGTCATTTCCGCCGGCCTCGCGCGCCATCTCGCCGCCTACGTGGAGCGCGGCGGCCACCTGGTGCTCGGGCCGCGCTCCGGCATGAAAAACGAGTTCAACGCGCTCAACACCGGGCGCCAGCCGGGGCTGCTGGCGCCCGTGCTGGGCGCGCGGGTGGAGCAGTTTTATGCGCTGCTCAACCCCATTCCGCTCGATGGCGAGTGGGGCGGCGGCACGGCCGATGTCTGGGCCGAATTTTTCTCGCAACTCGCGCCCGGCACGAAAGTGCTCATGCGCTACGGCGCAGCCAACGGCTTCCTCGACGGCCAGCCCGCCGCCGTGTCGCGCAAGGTCGGGCGGGGCGCCCTCGCCTGCCTCGGCGCCGTGCTGGAAAAACCGCTGATGCACCGCGCCGCGCTCGCGATGCTGGCGGACGCCGGCATCGCGACCACGCCGCCGCTGCCGGTGCCGGACGGCATCGAGGTCTGCCGCCGGGTCGGCGAGGGCCGCGAATTGTATATAATAATCAACCACACGCCGCGCCCGGCCGCGATCGCCCTCCCCGCAACCATGCGGGACATCCTCGCCGGCGGCGAGACCGCCCGCCTCACGCTCCCGCCGCGCGGCGTGGCGGTGCTGCAAAAACTCCCGTGATTTTGAACCATATTCCTTAATATCTGATGTTACGCGGCAGCCAGTCTTTTGGCAGGCTTTTGGTAGGGCGGTCTCGCCGCGCCCGCCGTCGTTTGCCTCGTGGTGCCCGCGGCGGTCTCGGCGAGACCGCCCTGCCAAAACTGGCCGCCGCGTAACATCAGTTCCTTAATATATCTCCCATATCTCCCATATCTCCCATCCATCTCCCCCATCCTCCATGAACCACATCGAACGCTTCCTCGCCACCGTCGAACGCCGTCCCGTGGACCGGCCCGCCTCATGGCTCGGCATCCCCGACCGCTCGGCCATCCCGAAACTCTTCGCGCACTTCGGCGTCTCCGGCATGCCCGCCCTGAAGGCGCGCCTGAACGACGATGTCTATCCGGTGGAGGTGCCTTATCATTCGCCGGTCAGCGACGCCATTTACGCCGCCTTCGACTTTGCAAAAAACAAACTCGACCCCGGCGAACGCACGCTGACCTCGCCGGGATTTTTCGAGGACTACTCCGATCCGGCGGACGTTGATAAATTCGACTGGCCCGACCCGGGAAAATATATCGACCCCGCGCGCTGCCGGGCGGCGGTGGAGGCGGTGCCCGCCGGCTATGCCGTGATGGGCGTGGTCTGGGCGGCGCATTTTCAGGACGCCTGCGCCGCGTTCGGCATGGAGACCGCCCTCGTCAAAATGATGACCGAGCCGGACATGTTTCGCGCGGTGATCGACCGCATCCTCGCGTTCTATCTCAAGGCCAATGCGATTTTCTTCGAGGCCGCCAAGGGCAGGCTGCACGCCGTGCTCATGGGCAACGATTTCGGCAGCCAGACCTGCCTCATGCTCTCGCCCGCGCTGCTGCGGGAGTTTGTATTTGAGGGCGTCCGCCAGCTGGTCGGGCAGGCAAAGGCCCACGGCCTCAAGGTGGTGTATCATTCCTGCGGGGCGATCAGCGAAATCATCCCCGACCTCATCGACCTGGGCGTGGACATCGTGCACCCCATCCAGGCGCTCGCCACCGGGATGGAGCCCGCGGGGCTGAAGGCGAGATTTGGCGGGCGGGTGTCGTTCTGCGGGGGCGTGGACGCGCAAAACCTGCTCGTGCGCGGAACGCCGGACGAAGTGCGCGCCAAGGTCGCCGAACTCCGGGGGATATTCCCCACCGGCCTTGTCATATCGCCGAGCCACGAGGCCATCCTCGCCGACATCAATCCGGCGAACATCGAGGCGCTCTTCGAAGCCGTCGGCAACCCCGTGCCATGAAACGATACGGAAGCATCATAAAGGTCGCGCCCGGAAAACTGGAGGAATATAAAAAACTCCACGCCGCCGCCTGGCCCGGCGTGCTCCGGATGATTTCCGCCTGCAATATACGGAACTACAGCATCTATCACAAGGACGGCTGGCTCTTCAGTTATTTTGAATATGCCGGCGACAATTATGAGGCGGACATGGCAAAAATGGCCGCCGACCACGAAACGCAACGCTGGTGGGCCGTCTGCAAGCCGTGCCACGACCCGCTCCCCACCCGCAAGGAGGGCGAGTGGTGGGCGGAAATGGAGGAGCTGTTCCACCATCCATGAACAACATTGAAATCATTAAATCAGGGCAAGCACCCCGCTTGCCGGGTTGGGACGTAGGGCAAGCGTCCCGCTTGCCAGATCGTGATGTAGGGCGAGCGTCCCGCTTGCCAGATCGGGAAGTAGGGCGAGCGTCCCGCTTGCCTGCCGGGAGCAGGATGCTCCCGCCGCTTCGAGGCGGCGCGCCTTGCGCGCCGCCAGGCAAGCATCCCGCTCGCCCTGCTTTTTTCAAACAAATCATCCCCCCTCTCTCCGCTTTTATATTTCGCATCCTTTCGCCTCTTTTCGTCTCTTTTCGTCTCTCTTTTGGCCTCCTTTCGCATCCTTTCGCGGTTGAAAACTGAATTTTAAAAAAATCCCTTGTATAATTAATATCCTGAAACCCTGAACCCCCGCCGGCGCGCGGGATCCATGCCATGTCAAAATCCATCATTCGTTCCGCATCGGGCAAGAGCTTCTTGATCCCGTTTCTTCTGGTCTCGCTGCTGTATCTCTTGTGGGGCTGCGCGCACGGCCTGCTGGATGTCC
>JAITDF010000550.1 GCA_031282705.1 Opitutaceae bacterium
CCGCCGTCGCCGCTGGTGGCGAGGACGGCGTAGTTGTTGGCGTCCTCGCCGGGCGTGACGCCGGCATACCAGACGACCCAGAGGCGCCCGCCGGGCGAGACGGCGAGGCTGGGGATGCCCTGGAATGCGCGGTTGGTCGGCGCGTGTTCCGGAGCGGGCGGGCCGACGTGGAGCGGCGGGTTGAGAAAGGGCCGGCCGGCGGCGGTTTGCTGCGCGCGGGCGGGCGGGCCGGGCAGCGCGGCGAGGGCGGCGGGGAGGAGAAGGCGCGCGGGGAGGAGAAGGCGCGCGGGACGGAGTGCGGGGAGTCTGGTTTTCATGGTGGTTCGATAGTTTGTTTCGGCGGAGGCTGTCATGGTTTGCGGGAATGGCGGGCCTCGGCTTCAAGGGCGGCGCGGCCGACGGTGTCCGTCGCGCCGGTGTAGCCGGGGCCGCCGCCGGCGACGTAGCCGTCGCTGCGGCCAGTCGCGTCGCGGCTCACCCAGAAGGAGTAGAGCCGGGCGGCGGCGGGGAGGTGGAAGCGGATGCGGACGGGCTTGCCGGCGAGGGCGGAGAGGCCGGCGGCGTTTTGCCAGCGGAGCCCGGCGAGGGTGCTGTCGCCGGTGAAGGGGATGCAGTTGGCGAGGGTGAAGGGCGGGATGGGCGCGCCGGCCTCGTCGCAGATTTCGGCAAGCAGGCTGCCGCGCGGGGCGGCGGCGTTCACGAACAACTGCGAGCCGGAAAACGTCACGGGGCGGGTCAGCAAAGTGCCGCCGTCCGCGCCGGCGTCGAGGGAGGCGAAGCCGTCGCGGCGGAGGGTGGCGACGCCGGTGGCGCCGTTGGCGTAGAGGCCGGATTTCATCGAGGAGGCGACGCCGTTTTCGCCGAGGCGGACGTTTTCGTCGCCGGCGAAGCCGATGTAGTAGAACCAGAGCCTGTCGCCGCGGATGACGCAGATGTTGCCGAGGGACTGGACGTAGCCGCGGTCCCATTTGCCGGCCTCGTATTCCGAATTGATGGCCATCGCGCGGTCGGGGCGGTGCCAATGGAAGCCGTCGCGGCTGTAGGCGAAGTTGAGGCCGGTGAATTTGGGGATGCCTTTGCGGGCGTTCACGTCGTTTTCGGGGCCGTGGAGGATTTCAAAGAAGCCAAGCATGAGGCTTTCGTAGGCGACGGCGTCGAGGTTGTAGAGCTGGGGGCGGTCGCCGACGCGCGGGTCGGGCGGGTCGAGCCTGTCGGCGCGCGCCCAGGGCGCGGGTTCGTCGGGGAGCCATTTCATGCCGCGCTCGAAGTCGGAGGCTTCCCAGTAGGCGCGGGAGCGCCCGCCGGGGCTGTTCCAGCGGAGGCTGAAAATCCATTTTTTGCGAAACGGGTTGTAGAACATGGTGCTGCGGTCGCCGGTGATGCCGCCTTCGCCGGCGGGCCCCCAGTCGAGGCCGTCGGGGGAGGTGAAATAGCGGGCGCGTCCGCGGGTGCCTCCGCCGCGGAGGAAGATTTTGAATTTCTTTTTCGGGTCGGTGGCGTCGGGGTCGGGGACGACGGTCCAGGAGTCGGGGAGGATTTCGGAGGGGAGCACCTGGTTGGTGCCGGGGCGGAGCGGGAGGCCGGGGCGGCGCCAGTGGATGCCGTCGCGGCTGTCGGCGTAGGCGACGGTGGCGACCCAGCCGGCCTCATACCAGAGTTCGAAGAGCTGTTTTTCGGGGTTCCACCAGAGCCCGCCGCTTTTGGGCGCGGCGACGGCGAGGCCGCCCCGGCCTTCCTTTTCGATTTGGGTTTCGGGTTTGAGGACGGGGTTGCCGGGGAATTTTTCGGGGTGGTGGTAGTGGCGTTCGAGGTCGGTGGTTTCGATGAGAAAATCATCCACGAAGAGCTGGCGGCCGATGTCGATGGGCACCACGGCGGGACGGTTTTCGAGCCAGGGAACACCGGGCGGCTCGTCGGTGCGCCAGTCGATGGGCGGGGGCCACCGGCCGGGGAGGCGGATGCCGTTGTGGAGGAGTTCGCCGGCGCCGGCCGGGCGGTCGCGGGGAGGTTCGAAACCGGCGAGGAGGGCGGCCGGCGGAAGGGTGAGGGTCTCGCCGTCGCGGAGGTTTTTCTCGAAGACGGCGAAACGATCGACGGGGTTGCCGCCGAAGAGTTGGAAGGGGGCGGGGGCGCCGGGGGAGGGGGCGAAGCCGAGGGCGAGGATTTTCGCGGTGTGGTCGCGTTTTTGGGAGACGGAGACGATGGCGGTGACTTTGCCGGCGCGGGTGCAGCGGTAGGTGTGCTCCTCTTTGAAGGGGAGTTCGTAGAAGAGGAGGCCCTCGAGCCCGTCGGGAAATTTTTCGCGGCGGCCAAAACCGCGGTCGCTGTAGTAGTAACGGGACGACGCGAGGGTGGCGTCGCTGGAGAAGATGTTGACGCGGGCGCCGGGTTTCCCGACGACCTCGACGCAGGCGGCGCCGGCGCGGTCATGCCCGGCGGCGCCGCCGGCGGGCGCGGGCGCGGCGGCGGCGGCGGGCTCGGCGGCGGCGAGGGGCGCGGCGAGCAGAAACGCGGCCGCGAGGAGGCGCGCGGGGGGCGCGGGCCGGGCGGGTGTTTTCATGATGCGGCTTGGGAGAGGGGTGGCGCGGGCTGGCATGCGCCCCAGTCAGCGCGGAAAAAGGCAATCGACAAAGCTGATTTCATGTTATGATAACATGCGCGTGCCGCCAGACCTGTTTCACCTTTCCTGTCCCAGCCCCTCCGCCGGCCCTGCAAATGCCATCCCCGGCGCCTGCGGCCTGGCGTCCGTGGCGCGGCGGGCCGGCGTGTCGGCCATGACGGTGTCGCGCGCGCTGCACAACTCCCCGCACGTGGCGGCGGCGACGCGCGAGCGGGTGCTGGCGGCGGCGCGCGCGCTGGATTACGCGCCCGATCCGCACCTGACGCGGTTGATGGGGCTGGTGCGGGGCAGGCGCAGGCGGAAGGGCCGCGTGACGCTGGCGCTGGTGCGCGATGACCTGCCCGAGGACGAGCTGCACGGCGGCGCCTACCACTACATGCGGGTGGAGGATGTGCGCGCACGCGCGCGCCAGCATGGCTGCGAGGTGGAGGAGTTCTGGCTGGGGCGCGCCGGCTTCCGCCCCGGCCGGGTGCAGCAAATCCTGGAGGCGCGCGGCGTGGAGGGCGTGCTGGTGTCGGTGCAGTCGTCGCGAAAATTCGGGGCGGACCTGGACTATTCAAAATTCGCCGCGGCCACGTTCGGCTACGGGTTGACGGAACCGGCCCTGCACCGCGCCAGCACCAACATGATGCACGGGATGCTCGGCGCGATGCGGGAGCTGGAGGCGCGCGGATACCGGCGCATCGGCGTGGCGATTTCCGAGTGGGTCAACGCGCGCGCCGACCACACCTACTCGGGGGCGGTCCTGCACTACCAGCAGGGCGTGCCCGCGCGCCGGCGGGTGCCGCTGCTGCTCTTTCCCCACAACGCGCTGGAACGCGACGAGGCGGCGTTTTGCCGCTGGATGAAACGCTGGAGGCCGGACGCGCTCATCTCGTTCCACGGCGCGGTGCCGGCGTGGCTCGCCGGTGTGTTGAAGTTGCGGATACCCGGCGACATCGGTTTCGTCGTGCACGACTGGGTCGCCGGCATGGAGGGCTGGGCGGGCATCGACCACTGCCGGCGGCACGTGGCGGCGGCGGCGGTGGACCTGGTGGCGACCCAGCTCGTGCAAAACGAGCGCGGCGTGCCCGAGGTGATGCGGCAGATATTGATCCCGCCGCGATTCGTGGACGGCCCGAGCATACGCGGAGCCGCCCCGCGGCCGGTTTAAGTTTCAGGTTCAAGTTTAAGGGGATGTGGTGACGTTGACGGGGCCGGTGCGCTGGCGTTGCCGATGTGGCGACTGAAGTCGCCACGCCGCGCGGTTTTCGCCGGCCCCCGCCGCCTTTTTGACCGCTCCCGTTTTTTGCTGTGAAATATGCGGGTTAGGGCGGGTTTACACGGATTTACTGATGTTACGCGGAAGCGGACGGAACTTTGGAGGGGCATCCTTCGTGGCGACGGGTGTTGCCGGGAGCGCCGCCGCGCCAATCATGGCCAGCGGCAGCGGCGGCGCGGCGTGTTGTGCCGGTCCCAGGCAACTCTATTTCCCGGCCCGCACTTGTTCCAAGGGGAGGTCGTGCAGGGTGAGGTCGGGGTTTTTCTCCTTGAAGTAGTGCATCGTCCATTCGTTGGGGAAGAGGATGACGGGATGGTCGAATTTGTCGGCGCCGAAGCTCACGCCGCTGGCTACGATGAGGGTGGAGGGGGTCGCGAGCGCGGGGTGCGGCTCAAGCCATTTCAGGATCGTCCAAGGCGCGGGTTCGAGGCGGGATTCGGCGTTGTATTCGGACTTGAGGCGCCATTGCACGACTTCGAATTGGAGGGGGCCGACGGCGGCGAGGAGCGTCGCGCCGGGGGGGGCGTGGCGGGCGGTGAAACTTTGCACGACTCCTTCCTGCAGGAGTTGTTCGAGGCCGGCGCGGTATTTTTTCGCGTCGGAGGAGACGGGGTTGGAGAGGTAGGCGAAGACTTCGGGGGGGAAGCGGGGGATTTCGTCGTAGGCGATGCCGCGGTCTTCGGTGAGCGTGTCGCCGATGCCGAAGGTGTCGTGGCCGACCAGGCCGATGATGTCGCCGGGCCAGGCTTCGTCGATGGTTTCGCGTTCCTGGCCGAAGAGTTTGTGCGAGGAGGAGAGGCGGACGTTTTTGCCGGTGCGCTGGTGCGTGACCACCATGTCGCGGGTGAATTTGCCGGAGCAGACGCGGAGGAAGGCGATGCGGTCGCGGTGCCTGGGGTCCATGTTGGCTTGGATTTTGAAAATGAAGCCGGAGAATTTGGGGTGCTCCAGGGGGACGAATGCGCGGGGAGAAGCATCAGGTGGCAAGTGGCGAGTGGCAAGAGAGTCCGCGGGTTTGGGGGCGGCGGTTTCGGGGGCACCGGTTGCGGCGGCGGCGGGACTGGCGGGCGCGTCCTGATTCTTGTTATTTGGGTTACCTGCCAATTGTTGCCTCGCTGTTGCGGCTGCGGCGTTTCGGCGCGGTTGCGGGGGGACGGAGTCGCGGAGGAAGCCGTCGAGGAGGAGTTGGATGCCGAAGTTGTTGATGGCGGAGCCGAAATAGACCGGGGTCTGCCGTCCGGCGTGGACGGCGGCGGTGTCGGGCGGGTGGCCGGCGGCGTCGAGCATTTCGAGTTGTTCGGTGACTTCGGCGAGGGTGTGCGGGTCGAGGCGGTCGCGGACGATGGGGGCGTTGAGGCCGGTGATGCTGACCGGGGTTTCGTAGGCGCCGCCGGGGACGCGTTCGTAGAGGTGGACGGCGCGGGCGCGGCGGTCGAACACGCCGCGGAAGGCGGGGCCGTTGCCGAGCGGCCAGTTGGCGGGGGAGGCGGCGAGGCCGAGGACGTTTTCGAGTTCGTCGATGAGGGCGAGGGCGTTGAGCGTGGGGCGGTCGCATTTGTTCATGAAGGTGAAGATGGGGATGCGGCGGCGGCGGCAGACCTCGAAGAGTTTGCGGGTCTGCGGTTGCACGCCGCGTCCGGCGTCGATGACCATGAGGGCGGCGTCCACGGCGGTGAGCACGCGGTAGGTGTCTTCGGAGAAGTCCTTGTGGCCGGGGGTGTCGAGGAGGTTGATGGCGCAGCCGGCGTAGTCGAACTGGAGGACGGTGGAGGAGATGGAGATGCCGCGTTGTTTTTCGAGTTCCATCCAGTCGGAGGTGGTGGCGCGCTGGTTTTTGCGCGCGGTGACGGTGCCGGCGAGGTGGATGGCGTTGCCGTAGAGGAGGAATTTTTCCGTGAGGGTGGTTTTGCCGGCATCGGGGTGCGAGATGATGGCAAAGGTGCGGCGGCGGGCGATTTCGGCGGCGGGAGACATGGTGGATTGCGGATGGCAGATTGCGGAGGGTGGATTGCGGCAGAGGGTGGAGGGTGAAATGCGGAGGGTGAAATATGGAGGGCGGAGGGAGAAAGGCGGGATGGGGAATGTGTGCGTGTGTGCGTGGTGTGTATGCGTGTGTGTGTGCGCGCGCGGGCGCGGGCTCGGGTGTGCGTTCAGAATAAGTCGTCCTGGCGCAGGGTGTCGCGTTTCGCGGGGTTGGCGGTGCTCATTTGGAGCAGCCACGGCAGGCTCATCGCGGCAAACTCCTGCCGCCGCCCGAGCGCGAGGAGGAGCAGCGCCGCCGCGAGCGCGTCATACAGGGCCGCGTGATACCGGGCGCGGCCCGGCGGGCAATGTTCGCGGGCCAGCGCGTCGAGTTCCTCCTGCAAGCCGGACGCCGCCGCCAGGCTCGACAGTCTGCCCGACTCAAGACCCGGAAAAATCTCCGCGTAGAGCCGTCCGGTGTCTATCCACGGCCCCCAGTCAATCACCGCGCCGGGCGTTTTTTCGCTCCGGGAAAAGTCGGGCGAGGCGCGCGGGTAGGGCCAGACGGACTTGAGCAGCGAATTTTCCACGTGCGCGTAATGCGCGGCCAGCGGGCCGGTTTCGCGCAATGCGGCGAAGCGCGCGAACTCGTCCGCGAACGGCGCGCAGTGCGCGACGGTGTCCGCGCGCAAGCCGTGCACGGCGGAGTCTTCGGCGCGCACGCGCCCCGTCGCGCGGCAGAGCCGGGTGCGGGTTTCGGTCACGCGCCCGCCGAGCAGCGTCGCCACGCCGAATTCCAGTATCCCGGACGCGTGGCTGCCCTCGAAGTCGATGAAATGAATCGGTGTGTCGGTCCAGCGCATGGCCGCCAAGCCCAAGGCATGGGCGGGCAAAAATCGAACAGATTTCGCGTCCGCGCCGGCACGGGGGCGGGCCGGACGGGTGTCGATTT
>JAITDF010000628.1 GCA_031282705.1 Opitutaceae bacterium
TATTCGATGTGCGTCTCCAACCCCGGGCTGCATCAAAAACTCGTCGCGCTCTGGCTTGAGCAGCGCGCAAAAAATCCGCCCGAGCCCGGCGCCGCCAGCTACCTGAACGCCTGCGAAAACGGCGTGCTCGGCCTCTGCGAATGCGACGACTGCCTCGCGTGGGACGGCCCCCGGCCCGACGACTATGACGATTTCTACGCCGCAAAATCCAAGATGAAGGGTTCGCGCTTCGTCACTGATCGCTATGTGAAATACTGGCTCGCCGTGCAGGCCGAGGCGCGCAAGACCGACCCCGCCGTCGTCGTCATCGCCTATAATTATTATAACTACTTCCACGCGCCCACCCCCGGCCTTAAACTGAACGCGAACTTCCTCATCGGTTCCTATCCCTCCGGCGGCGGCTTCCCGCGCTCGCCCGAAAAAAACGCGTGGTATCGCCGCCAGTGGCTCGGATGGCGCGACACCGGCGCGCGACTCTTCTCGCGCGGCAACCAATGCCTCGACGGCTACACCATGCCGCACATCTACGCGCATGAGTTTGCGGAGGAGTTCCGCTTCATGGCCGAAAATGGCATGGTTGCCACCGACTACGACGCCCTTACTGGCCAGTGGGCCGCGCACGGCCCCAACATCTACGCGCTCATGCGCCTGCACGTCACGCCTGCCGCCGGGACCGACGCGATTCTTGATCGCTATTATTCCGTCTTCGGTCCCGCCGCCGCCCCCGTGAAGGAATATTTCACCTGCTGGGAAAACTACACCCGCGACAATCGCGCCCGTCTTGAGGGCGTTTTTGAGGAAATCAACGTCTCGCGCTCCCGCAACTGGCCCGTGGCCGCGCACCGCGTGCATCCGCCGGAATGCTTCGCCCCCGCCGAGGCCATCCTTGCCCGTGCCTCGCAAGCCGCCGCGGGCGATCCCGAAGCCTCCGCGCGCGTCGAATTTCTCCGCGCCGGGCTTGCGCACTCCCGGCTTTGCGCCCGTGTCTCCGCGCTGTTCACCACCGCCGATCCGCGGTCCACGCTCGCCCGGGGCAGGACGGCCCTTGATGAGCTCATCGCCTTCCGCCGGGCCCACGAGCGTGAGTGGATCGCCAATTTCAACCACTGCGCCTGGGAGGAATCCACCAGTTGGGTGCTCGCCGACGCCCCGCGCAAGCAGTGACGCCGCCTTCTCCTTTATCTCTTCCTCGTTGTCGGATTTATATATACAAACAATGCGCAAACCAGCATGAAAAACCAGCTCCCAGCCACGCTCATCGCCCCCCTTGTCGCCGCCGGGCTTTCCGCGCCCGGCGTTGTCACGGCCGCCGGGCCCGCGCGCCCGAACATCGTCCTCATCGTCTCCGACGACCACGGCCTCGACGCGCTGGGCTGCTACGGCAACCCCGTCATCCGCACGCCCCACCTCGACGCACTCGCCGCCGCCGGCACGCGCTTCACCCGCGCCTTTTGCACCAGCGCCAGTTGCAGTCCGTCGCGCTCCGTCATCCTCACCGGCCTGCAAGGTCATCACAACGGCATGTATGGCCTCCAGCATGACGAGCACCATTTCCAGTGCTTCGATCATGTGCCCAGCCTCCCGGTGATGCTGGAGGCGGCGGGCTACCGCACCGCCCGCGTCGGCAAATACCATGTCGCGCCCGACTCCGTCTTCCGCTTTCAAACCGTCCTCTCCGGAGGCGCGGCCAACGACCCGAAAACCATCGGACGCAGCCCGGCGGAGATGGCCTGGCGCTCCCGCGAGGTCATCGAGTCCTCCGATGCCCGCCCGTTCTTTTTATATTTCGCCACCGACGACCCGCATCGCGCCAACGCCGTCCTGCCAGACGGCACGCCGACCTTCGACACCTGGCCCGAGCCAAACCATTTTGGCAACCGTCCCGCCGGCCACCCCGGCATCACGCCGGTTGTCTATAATCCCGCCGACGTGCCCGTGCCGCCGTTCCTGCCCGACACGCCGGCCTGCCGCGCCGAGCTCGCGCAATATTACCAGTCCGTCTCCCGCCTCGACCAGGGCATCGGCGTTTTGATAAAACAGCTCAAGGACGCCGGCAAATACGACAATACGTTCATCATCTATATATCGGACAACGGCGTCGCCTTCCCCGGCGCCAAGACCACGCTTTACGAGCCCGGCATCCGCCTCCCGTGCATCATAAAAAGCCCGCGCCAGTCAAAGGGCGGCGTCACCCAGGACGCGCTGGTCTCGTGGGTGGATCTCACGCCCACCATCCTTGACGTCGCCGGCGCGCTGCCGCCCGGCGCCGGATTCGACGGCCGCTCTTTCAAGGCCGGCCTCGATGGCACGCCGCTGCGCGGACGGGACGAGGTGTATGCGTCGCACACGTTTCATCAGGTCACCATGTATTATCCCATGCGGGCGGTCAGGACGGAGAAATATAAACTCATCCATAACCTCGCTTATCCCCTCGCCTTCCCGTCCGCCCGGGACCTCATCCAGTCACCGACGTGGATCGACGTCATCCGCAGCGGAGGCGGCCTTTTCGGAAAACGCTCCATCGCGGCGTTTCTTCACCGCACCGAGTTCGAGCTCTACGATTTGGAGGCTGATCCCGATGAAATCAACAACCTCGCCGACGCGCCCACCCTGAGCAATGTGCGCGACGCTCTCATCGAGAAAACAAAGGTGTTCCAATCCGAAACCAGGGACCCCTGGCTGCATAAATGGCAGTATGAATAAATGGCGGCATGAGTAAATCTGATCGTTTTTTTTCATCATCAACAAAATAGCGAAACAACGAAAAGCCCGTTTTCACCGCCTCCCGCA
>JAITDF010000646.1 GCA_031282705.1 Opitutaceae bacterium
TGTTCGCCGCCCGCTTGCCGCTGCCTGTCATGGCGTGCAGCTCTTCGCGTTCTTCTCCGGTCAGGTTCAGTTTGTAGAGGATTTCAGGCATGGTGTCATCATCCCTGCCTTATTTTTACGGCTTTTCAAGCATGACTGCATACTAGTGCATAGTCAATCGTCATCAGTCGGATGGCCCGCCTCTGGAATTGCCCCGATTTTGCGACATTTAAAGGATGACTATACACTAGGGCCGATGCCTCTTAATCAGTGATGGGACGCGGAAAAAACAGGCTCGTGGCCAGGCGTGAGTTTTCAAGCCGGTTTGGTTCCGAGCGGGGCGACAGTCCGCCAACCTGCGCCACATGGCGCTGCCGCGCCGGCGGCCTGGCGCAGCGCGGGCTTCCATGTCTGCACCGAAACAGGCGTCGCCGCGCGGCATGGCGGCCCGGAGTCTTTCGCAAAGGCGGGCGTAATGGTCAAAAGGCGCTTACTCCGCCTTGTCCACAAAGACGAGGACGGCGGAGGCGTTGTCGTAGCCGCCGCGCCGGCTGGCCAGGTCCACCAGCCCGCGGATGATTTCGTCGGGCGCGGCGGCGGCGGCAAGGAGGGTGGCGAGCTCGGTCTCGTCGATCTGCTTCGTGATGCCGTCGCTGCAAAAGAGATAGCGGTCGCCGTCCCGCAAGCGGCGGTGGAATGTGTCAATTTCGAGGTTGGCAAACTGCCCGATGCAGCGGGTGAGGGCGCCGCCTTGCAGGGGATTATACCAGTAGGGCCGGCCTTGCGCGGCCTTGGCGCGGGCTTCGTTTTCCACGGAATGGTCGGTCGTCAGGCAGGCGAGTTTTTCGTTGCGCAGGCAGTAGCAGCGCGAGTCGCCGACGTGGGCCAGGTCGAGGTGGCCGTCGCGAAACAGGCCGAAGGTGAGCGTGGTGCCGATGCCGCGGTGCGGGCTCACGCGGCGGCCGAGCGCGACGACGGCGGCATTGATTTCGCGGACGAGGTTCGCGAGCCGGCAGGCCCCGCCCGCCAGGTCGCGGATGCCGTCCTGCACGAGTTCGACGGCGAGCTGGGCGGCGTCGGCCCCGCGCGGGAGGCCGCCGATGCCGTCGGCCACGCCGTAGAGGCGCAGCGCGTCGTCACAAAGAAGGCGGTCTTCATTGTGATAGCGGACCTGGCCGATGTCGGTGCGGGCGGCGGAACGGAGTTGCATGGGAGCTTGTGGATGGCGTCCGGAAACCGAGGACGGGACAAACTTGTAGCAGGTTTGCGTTCAGGAAAAAGGATGAAATGCGTGGTCGCGGTTTTGCCGGGTGAGGCGGGTGAGGCGGGCGTGGGGCAGGCTTTCGAGGAAGAGGCGGCCGTAGGGTTTGGCGAGGATGCGCGCGTCCAGGAGCGTGATGAGGCCGCGGTCGGTCTTGGCGCGGATGAGGCGGCCGACGCCCTGGCGGAATTTGACCAGGGCGTCGGGGAGCGTGAGGTCGTTGAAGGGGTTGCCGCCGTGGTCGCTGATCCATTCGGCGCGGGCTTCGAGCACGGGGTGGGTGGGGACTTCAAAGGGGAGGCGCGTGATGATGACTTGGGAGAGCGCGGGGCCGGGGATGTCGATGCCGGTCCAGAAGGAGTCGGTGCCGAGGAGGATGGCGTTGCCGGCGGCGCGCATGCGGCGGGCCAGCTCGGTGCGCGAGTAGTCGGCGCCTTGCATGAGGAGGGGGCGGCGGGCGTCGGCGAGGGCGGGGGCGATGGCGTCGGCGACGCGGCGCATGTCGTGGTAGCTGGTGAAGAGGACGAGCGTGCCGCCGGGGACGCGGAGCACGCAGTAGCCGATGTAGTCGGCGAGGGCGTCGAGCGCGAGGCGGGCGTCGCGCTTCCCGGGGAGCGGGATGTCGGCGGCGACGCAGATGCGCATGTGGCGTTCGTAGTCGAAGGGCGAGCGGGCGATGGCGGCGCGCACGTCCTCGGCGCCGATGCGTTGCTGGAAGGGTTCGA
The DNA here is from genome assembly GCA_031282705.1 of Opitutaceae bacterium. Classification (GTDB taxonomy): domain Bacteria; phylum Verrucomicrobiota; class Verrucomicrobiia; order Opitutales; family Opitutaceae; genus Termitidicoccus. The sequence goes on from JAITDF010000646.1 coordinate 1,966, forward strand.
TGCGGCCGCCCATGGCGAGGGTGGCGCTGGTGAAGAGCACGGAGGTGCCGCGGCGGAGGAGTTCCTCGCGCAGGAGGGGGGCGATGTCGATGGGGGCGTTGCGGAGGGTGACGATGGTCTGGCGGCGTCCGCCGCGTTCGAGCCAGTAAACGGCCTGGTCGTCGTCGAGGGCGAGGAAGTTGCGGAGGGTGGCCTGGGCGGATTTGAGTTTCTGGGCCTGTTCGAGGAGTTCCTCGCGTTCGCGGCCTTCGTCGAAGCGGTCGGCGAGGGTGCGGGCGGCCTTGACGAGGGCGAGGAGGGGGGCGTCGAGCCAGGGTTCGGCAACGCCGGGCTCGCGCACGCGGACGACGGGTTGTTTGTCGAGGAGTTTTTCGGCGAGGAAGGTGAAGAACTGGTGCGCGGCTTCGAGCGCGTCGGCGACGAGCTGGAGGGCCTCGGCGGGGGCGCCGTATTTTTTGAGCAGGCCGCGTTCTTTTTTGGGGTTGTAGAGGTATTTCAACATGCGGTCGATGCCGTAGCTGGAGAGGCGCAGGCCGAAGTGGTCGGTGGCGACGTCGGCGATGGTGTGGGCTTCGTCGAGCACGAGAAAGTCGTCGGGGAAGAGGATGCCGCGCGCGCCGCCCTTGGCGGCGGCGCCGCCGGCGTTGAGGTGGGCGAAGAGGAGGGCGTGGTTGACGACGATGACGTCGGCCTTGGCGAGGCGGGCGCGGGCGCGCTGGTAGAAGCAGCGTTCGCAGTCGCAGTATTTGCGGGCGCAGGCGGAGGAGTCGGCGTTGACCATTTCCCAGACTTCGGGGGACGGCGGTGGGGAGAGTTCGTGGCGGAGGCCGTCGGCGGAGGTTTCGGCCCAGGCGGCGATGCGCTGGAGCTCGCCGTGGTCGGGCGCGGCGAAGAGTTCGTGCCTGTCCTTGAGCGCGGTGGCGAGGCGCGTGGTGCAGAGGTAGTTGGATTTGCCGACGAGGACGGTGCTTTTGAAGGCGGCGTAGTTTGCGAGTCCGGGGCCGGCGGCGAAGACGCGGCGGCAGAGCGGGAGGTCCTTTTTTTCGAGTTGCTCCTGGAGCGCGATGGTGTGCGTGGAGACGAGGAGCTGGCGGTCCTGGTCGATCGCGTGGACGATGCCGGGGAGCAGGTAGGCGAGGGATTTGCCGACGCCGGTGCCGGCCTCGAAGAGCAGCGGTTCGTCGGCGGCCATGGCGGCGGCGGCGGCGCGGGCCATCTGCTCCTGCTGCGGGCGGTGCTCAAGGGCGAGGGCGGTTTGCAGGAGCCCGCCCTCGGCAAAGATGTGCGCGGCCATTTCCGGCGCGTGCGAGGGCGGAGGGGGAGCCGGCTCGTCATCCGTGAAATACGGCGGGAGCGGTTCGGAGGCGTCTGACGGGCCGATCATGGTGATGTGGTCATGCTGGTGTGGCGCCTTTCAGTTCGGCCTGCCCGCGCCCCGGTGTCAACGAAGGCCGCCGGGGCAAAGCGATTTTACCCGCAAAAAATCGTTCGCGTTTTCTTTGTTCTTTTTCGTCGGCCGTCGGTCGTCCGTCGTCAGCCGTCCGTCACAGGCGGAGAGAACGAGAACGAGGAACGAGAAAGAGGAAAGAGAAAGAGGAACGAGGAAAGAGAAAGAGGACGGGGAACGAGAACGAGTGGCGGGGGGCAACTGGCGGCTTGCGCGGGCGGGGGCGGCGGGGTTTGGTTGGAGCGATGTTGCTGCGTCTTGCGGAGGTGCGTTTTCGCTTCGGGGCCGGTTCGCCGTGGGTGGTGGACGGGGTGTCGTTCGCGCTGCGGCGGGGCGAGGTGCTCGGGTTGCTCGGGCCGAATGGCGCGGGGAAAACCACGCTCATGTCGCTGGTCGCGGGGTTGCGCGAGCCGGGCGGCGGGGTCATCGAACGGGCGGAGGAGGTCCGCGCGCGCGGGGGGTTCGCGCTGGTGCCGCAGGAGCACGCGTTTTACCCGATGCTCACGTGCCGCGAGAACCTGGAGTTTTTCGCGGGCGCGCTGGGGTTGCGGGGGGCGGCGAGGCGCGCGCGCGTCGGGGCGGCGATCGAGGCGGCGGGGCTGGGGCTGGTGGCGGGGCGGCGGGCGGCGGAGTGTTCGGGCGGGTTGAAGCGGCGGCTGAATTTCGCCATCGGGCTGGCGGGCGATCCGCAATTGTTGCTGCTCGACGAGCCGACGGTGGGCGTGGATCCGCAGTCGCGGGCGTTTTTGCTGGATGCGGTGCGGGGGTTGCGGGCGCGGGGGAAGGGGGTGATTTACACGTCGCACTACATGGAGGAGGTGCGGGCGGTGAGCGATCGCGCGGCCATCATGGACCACGGGCGGCTGCTGCTTTGCGGGACGCTGGCGGAGTTGCTGGCCGACGCGGGCCGGCGGTTGCGCGTGCGCGTGGCGGAGCCGCCGGGGGAGGCGGCGCGCGCGACGCTGGAGGCGGAGTTGGGGTTGCTGAAACGGAGCGCGGGCGGTGGCGGCGGCGAAGGGGGCGGCGGCTGCTGCGGTGGCGGTGGCGGGAGAGGAGGTAGTGGTGGCGGCAGCAGCAGCGATGGCGGTGCTGCCGCCGGCGGCTGCGGGGGCGGGGTGGAGCTGGAGTTTGCCATCGCGGGGGCGGAGGAGATCGGGCGCGTGCTGGAGGGGTTGCGGCGGCTTGGGGCGCGCGTGCTGGGTGTCGAGTATGGGAGCCGCGATTTGGAGGATGTTTTTCTGCGGCTCACCCGGCGCACGTTGCGGGATTGAAGGGGGGGAATGGGAAGAATGGGAGATATGGGAGATATGGGAGATATGGGAGGTATGGGAGACAGAGGATTTTCAATATGACTGTTTTTCTTGCGTTTGTGAAAAAGGAGCTGCTGGCGCTGGCGCGCGATGTGCCGGGGTTGCTGGTGCTGTTTTTGATGCCGGCGGCGTTCGTGCTGGTGATGTCGCTGGCCATGCGCGATGCGCTCAAGCCGGATGCCGGCGGGTGGTGCCGCTGGCGCGCGTGGGACTTGGACGCGTCGGCGGAATCGGCGGCGTTTCTCGCGGCGTTGCCGGCAGAGGCGCGCGTGGCGGCGGCGGAGGCTCCGGCGACACCGGCGGCGGGGCCGGCGGGGCGCGAGCGCACGGCGGCGGATGATGCTCCGGCGGCGGCGGCGGAGCGCGAGCGGGTGGCGCGGGCGGAGCTGACGGCGGCGTTGGGGGGCGGGGAGATCGAGGCGGGCGTGCTGGTGCGGCGCGGGTTCGGGGGGGCGGTGGCGGATGCCGGCCGCGCGGGGGTGTTTGTCGAGGTGGTGGCGGAGCCGGGCGTGCCGGGGGCGCGGGTGGCGGCGTTTCACGCGGAGGCGGCGCGGGCGGTGGCGTTGGCGCGGATGGGGCTGGCGTTGGGCGGGGGCTGGCCGCGCGATGCGGCGGGGAACCGGTTGTCCGTCGGGCAGGTGTCGGGGGCGGCGCTGGTCGAGGCGCGGCA
>JAITDF010000692.1 GCA_031282705.1 Opitutaceae bacterium
CGCGCCGAACCCAAACGACACCTGACGCGCCCATCTCCTCGCAATCGTTCTCGTTCTCTTACTCGTTCTCGTTCTCTCTTTTTGTCCGGGACTGTCCCGCAAATCCCGCCGCAAATCCCGCAAAAGCAAAGCCGCGGAAGCAGAGAGAACGAGAACGAGTAAGAGAACGAGAACGATAAAAAAGACAGGCGCACTTCGCCCTCCGCACTCCCGTCCCTCGCACCCATTTCCTTCCCTCCGCGCCATTCCCATCCCTCACACCCATTCCCTTTCCACGTGAAAAGTTTCACCGACATCTTCATCCAGCGCCCGGTCCTCGCGATCGTGGTCAACCTCGCCATCATCATCGCCGGGCTCCAGGCGTATTTCTTCACGCTCAGCGTCCGCCAGTATCCGCGCTCCGACAACGCCAGCATCACCATCAACACCGTTTACATCGGCGCCGACGCCGAGTTGGTGCGGGGCTTCATCACCACCCCCATCGAACGCTCCATCGCCGCCGCCGACGGCATCGACTACATCCAGTCGCAAAGCTCGCTCGGCCTCTCGTCCATCACCGTCCGCCTCAAGCTCAACTACGACCCGCTCAAGGCCCTCTCCGAAATCACCACGCTCGTCAACCAGGTGCGCGGCGACCTCCCGCCCGAGGCGGAGTTTCCCATCATCAACGTCCAGTCCGCCGACAGCGAGTTCGCCTCCGCCTACCTCAGCTTTAACTCCACCGAGCTGCTGCCCAACGAAATCACCGACTACCTCGTGCGCGTGGTGCAGCCGCGCCTCTCCGCCCTGGCGGGCGTGCAGCGCGCCGAGATCATGGGCGCGCGCACCTTCGCCATGCGCATCTGGCTGAAATCCGACCGCATGGCCGCGCTCAACATCAGCCCCGCCGAGGTGCGCGCCGTCCTCGCCGCCAACAACTACCTCTCCGCGCTCGGCCGCACCAAGGGCGCGCTCGTGCAGGTCAACCTCACCGCCAACACCGCCATCCGCTCCGTGGACGAGTTCAAGCGCCTCGCCATCCGCGAACGCGACGGCGCCATCGTGCGCCTCGGCGACATCGCCGATGTCGTGCTCGGCGCCGAGGACTACGACGCCGAGGTGCGCTTCAACGGCGAGACCGCCGTCTTCATCGGCGTCTTCCCGCTGCCCAACGCCAACACCCTCGACGTCATCGCCGCCGTGCGCTCCGAGCTGGACGCCATCAAGCGCGACCTCCCGCGCGGCCTCGACACCTTCATCGCCTACGACGGCACCGAATACATCAACAACGCCATCCACGAGGTTTACCGCACGCTCGCCGACACGCTCCTCATCGTCATCCTCGTCATCTTCCTCTTCCTCGGCACGCTGCGCTCCGTCATCGTGCCGGTGGTCGCGATTCCCCTCTCGCTCGTCGGCGCGGTGTTTCTCATGCAGGTTTTCGGCTTCACCATAAACCTCCTCTCCCTCCTCGCCATCGTGCTCTCGGTCGGCCTCGTGGTGGACGACGCCATCGTCGTGGTGGAAAACGTCGAGCGCCACCTGCGCACCGGCAAAACCGCCCTCCAGGCCGCGGTCATCAGCGCGCGCGAACTCGTCGGCCCCATCGTCGCGATGACCATCACGCTCGTCGCCGTCTATCTGCCCGTCGGACTGCAAGGCGGCCTCACCGGCTCGCTCTTCCGCGAGTTCGCCTTCACCCTCGCCGGCGCCGTCACCATCTCCGGCGTCGTGGCGCTCACCCTCTCGCCCATGATGGCGTCGCGCCTGCTCCGGCCCGACGAGAGCGAGCGCGGCTTCGCGCGCGTGTCCACGCTCGTCTTTGAAAAATTCCGCGCCGCCTACTCCCACACGCTCGCCGGCATCCTCCGCGCGCGCGGCGTCATTTACGCGCTGTGGGTTTTGATTGCCGCGCTCGGCGTGTTCATGGTCGCCAACACGCCCGCCGAACTCGCGCCGTCCGAGGACGAGGGCTTCATCATCGGCTTCGCCGAGCAGCCGCCCAACGCCACCATCGACCAGCTCAGCCCGCTCGGCGGCGCCGTTTACGACGCCTTCAAGGCCAGCCCCGAGACCGACTTCGTTTTCCAAGTCACCGCGCCCTCGATGATGTTCGCCGGCCTCGTGACCAAGCCCTGGGACCGGCGCGACCGCACCGTCGCCCAAATCCTCCCCGAAATCCAGGAGCGCGCCGCCGCCATCCCCGGCGTCAACATGAACGCCTTCTCGCCGCCCGCGCTGCCCGGCGGCGGCATTTTCCCCATCGAGTTCGTCATCGCCTCCACCACCGACACGCGAGAGTTGCTGGAGTTTGCCACGCAAATCCAGCAAAAGGCCGCCGCCAGCGGGAAATTCCTCTTTCCTCCGAGCATCGACGTGAAATACGACCAGCCGCAGGCCGAGTTCATCCTCGACCGCGACAAGGTCGCCGCGCTCGGCCTCAACCTCCAGCAGGTCGGCGCCGACATCGGCGCGGCCATCGGCGGCAACTACGTCAACCGCTTCAACATCGAGGGCCGCGGCTACAAGGTCATCCCGCAGGTCAGGCGCGTCGAGCGCCTCACGCCCGGCCAGCTCCAGGACATCCACGTCACCGGCCCGGGCGGAAAACTCATCCCGCTCGGCGCCATCGCCACGGTGGAAAACAAAACCGTGCCGCGCTCGCTCAACCGCTTCCAGCAACTCAACGCCGTCACCATCCAGGGCATGACCAGCGTGTCGCTCGACGAAGGCCTGCGCCTGCTGGAAAACGCCGCCAGGGAAATCCTCCCCGAGGGCTGCTTCATCGACTACACCGGCGAGTCGCGCCAGCTCCGCAAGGAGGGCGGCAGCGCGAAATTCTGGCAGACGCTCGGCTTCGCCGCGGTGCTGATCTTCCTCGTGCTCGCCGCGCAGTTCAACTCGTTCCGCGACCCCGTCGTGATCCTCTTCGGCTCCGTGCCGCTCGCGATCTTCGGCGCCGGGCTCTTCATGTTCGCGCGCTTCCCCGTGCCGCAGCTCCACTTCTGGACCGACAGCTTCACGACCACCTTCAACATCTACTCGCAAGTCGGCCTCGTGACGCTCGTCGGCCTGATTTCCAAAAACGGCATCCTCATCGTCGAGTTTGCCAACAAGCTCCAGAAACAGGGGCTCCCCAAACTCGAAGCGCTCCACCAGGCCGCGCTCACGCGCCTGCGCCCGGTGCTGATGACCTCCGCCGCGACCATCGCCGGACACTTCCCGCTCACGCTCGTCAGCGGCGCGGGCGCGGCGGCGCGCAACTCCATCGGCCTCGTGCTGGTCGGCGGCATGACCATCGGCACGATGCTCACGCTCTTCGTCGTCCCCTGCCTCTACATGCTCTTCGCCAAGGACCACTCCAAGGACCGCGCCCACGAGGCCGAAACCGCCGCGATTCCCGCCGCAGCGGCAGCCGACAAATGAGGGAATCCCAAATCCCCAAATCCCGAAGTCGCGAAATCCCAAATCCCGAAATCCCTTCCGAGCGAAGCGAGAAGCCTGACAATCCCAAAAAAATTCCAACATGCTAAAATTCCAAATCTCAAAAAAACCCGCCGCCGCCGCCCAAGTAGGGCAAGCGTCCCGCTTGCCACCCGGCGGCAAAGCCGCCGCCCCTTATGGAGTGCGGCGAGTCCTCGCCGCTTTTGACGGCGCGACAAGTCGCGCCGCCCCGACGTCCGCTGCCGGTGCCAACCTCTCCACCCCTTCGGGCGGGGCGATAAATCGCCCCGTCAAAAGCGGTGACACGTCACCGCACTCCATAAACACCCCCGCCAACATCCGCGCCGCCGCCCCTTTGAAATTTCGCCCATTGAAATTTGGAATTTTTTTGGGATTGTCAGGCTTCTTGCTTCGCTCGGAAGGGATTTTGGAATTTGGAATTTCCGCCGCCGCCACCACCACCGCCTCCTCCTCCGCGCCGGCGCCCGCGCCGGCCTCCGCGCCTCCCGCCGTCCCCGATCAACTCGATCTCGAAACCGCCCTCCGGTTCGCGCTCGAGCACAACTTCCAGATTCTCCAGGCCCGCGAGCGCATCCGCGAACAGGAAGGGCTCATCGTCGAAATCAAAGCCCGGGTGCTCCCCCGCGCCGCCGTCGGCGCCGGCTACGGCATCACCGACAAAACCCTCGCCGCCGACACCACCGGCGCGCCGGGGGACAGGCACGACTGGCAGATCGGGCTCACCGTCTCGCAACTCCTTTATTCCGGCGGAGGCGTCAGCGCCGCGTTGAGCGCGCAAAAATCCACGCGCGAAGCCGCGCTCCTCGGCCTCGAAGCCGTCATCAACGACGCGCTGCTCGCGGTCCGCACCCGCTTCTACGACGTGCTGCTCGCCCGCGAGCAAATCAAGGTGCAGGAGCAAAACATCCAGCTCCTCGAAGAGCAGCGCACCATCGCGAAAAACCGCTTCGATGCCGGCGCGTCCTCCAGCTTCGAAGTCCTCCGCGCCGAGGTCGCCATCGCCAACGCCCGGCCCGACCTCATCCGCGCGCGCAACGGCCGCCGCACCGCCATCGACCGCCTGCGCCAGTCCCTCGGCTACGCCAACCCCGGCGCGGCCGGCCCGGAGCGCGCGCCCGGGTTCATCGGCGACCTTGCCGCCATCAGCCGCGTCACCTGCGAACTGCAAGCCGCGCTCGACGCCGCGCGCAGCAACCGCCCCGAGATCAAGCAACTCCTCGTCCTCGAAAAAGCCCATGAGTCCGGCGTGAAAGCCGCCCGGGCCGGCCGCCAGCCCGAAGTCTCGCTCGCCGGCGGCTACACTTACCGCAAGGACAACAGGTCGAGGCCGGACGGCCTTGGCGACCCGCTCGACGGCTGGAACATCGGCGTGCAGGCGAACTGGCCGGTCTTCGACGGACGCGCCACCGCCGGCCGCGTGGCCCAGGCCCGCTCGCAACACGCGCAAGCCCGGCTCCGCACCGCCGACACCACCCTCGCCATCGAAGTCGAAGTGCGCCAGGCCTGGTCCTCGTTGCAGGAAGCCGCCGAGCTGGTTGACGCCGCCCGGAAAGTGATCGAGCAGGCCGAGGAAGCCCTGCGCCAGGCCGACTCGCGTTATGCGGCGGGCGCCGCCACGCAACTCGACGTGCTCACCTCGCGCCTGTCGCTGACCGAATCGCGCCTGAACCAGCTTCACGCGAACTACAGCTACAACGTGGCCGTCGCCGCCCTGCGCAAAGCCACCGGCCAGGCCGACCCGTTT
>JAITDF010000727.1 GCA_031282705.1 Opitutaceae bacterium
CTCTTTCCTCTTTATCTTTCCTCTTTCTCCCTCCTCCCGTCGTTTTCCTGACGAAAGAATAAAGATGAAGAGGAAAGAAGAAAGATGCGCACGGGAAACACTGGTGATGTGCTGGAAAACCTCACTTCACCGCCGGCACGGACGTCCGCGCGAGCACGTAGTTTACGACCTTGTCGGTGGTGGTCTCCTCGGCCTCGGCCTCGTAGGTCAGGCCCATGCGGTGGCGGAGCACGTCGTGCGCGATTTCCTGCACGAGCGAGGGCGTCACGTAATCCTGGCCGCGCAGCCAGGCGAGCGCGCGGGCGGCCTGGTAGAGCGCGAGCGAGGCGCGCGGCGAGGCGCCGAAGGCCAGGGTGCGTTTCGCCGAGGGGTCGAGCTTGTCCTTCGGGTCGGCGGCCAGCGCGCGCGTGCCGCGCACCAGCGCGAGGATGTAGCCCTGCACCGCCGGGGCGACATGCACGCGGTCCACCTCGGCGCGGATGGCGAGCAGCTCGGCGCCGCTCGACGCCGGCACGAGTTCGGGCTGTTTCGTGACCTGCCCCCAGCGCTCCATCATGAGCGCCTCCTCGGCGGCGGCCGGGTAGTCCACGATGAGTTTGAAGAGGAAGCGGTCGGTCTGCGCCTCGGGCAGCGGGTAGGTGCCCTCCTGCTCGACCGGGTTTTGCGTGGCCATCACGAAAAACGGCCTGGGCAGCGCGTGCGTGGCGCCGCCGATGGTGACCTGCCGCTCCTGCATGGCTTCGAGCAGCGCCGACTGCACCTTGGCGGGCGCGCGGTTGATTTCGTCGGCCAGCACGAGGTTGGCGAAGATCGGCCCGCGGTGGGGCATGAACTCGCCGGTCTTCGGCTGGAACACCATCGTGCCCACGACATCGCTGGGCAGCAGGTCGGGCGTGAACTGGATGCGCTCGAACTGCACGCCGAGCGCGGTGCCGAGCGATTTGATGAGGAGGGTTTTGGCGAGGCCGGGCATGCCTTCGAGGAGCACGTGCCCGTTGGCGAGCAGCGCGACGAGGAGCCGCTCCACGACGGCGTCCTGGCCGATGACGGCCTTGGCGATTTCATCGCGGAGTTTTTTTGACCATTCCGGACCGGTAATCATGGGCGTGGGAGTTGTTCGGTTGATGAAAAGGGACAAGCGAAATTTGACTCGTGACGGTTGCAAGAGTTTCGCTGAATCAAAACAGGACAATCAAGATGGATTTACCGGAGAAAATTCAAGCGCGTCTCGACGCCGCCGGGGCGCTCGCCGCCGACGTGGAGGAACTTTTTACGCGCGGCACCGGGCCGGGCGGGCAGAAAATAAACAAAACCGCCTCGACGGTCCGCCTGCTGCACCGCCCGACCGGCGTGGAGGTGCGCGTGCAGCGCGAACGCTCCCAGGCCGCGAACCGCGAACTGGCGTGGGCCGCGCTCTGCGAAAAACTTGAGACCCGCCTGCGCGAGGCCGAGGCCGCCCGCCGCGCGACCCGCGAAAAAACGCGCCGGCGCAACCGCGGAAAATCCCGCGCGCAAAAGGCGCGCATGGTCGCCGACAAGCGCCGCCGCGGCGCCGCGAAGGCATTGCGAGGCAAGGTGCGCGGGGCGGAGGAATGAAGGCAAAAGGACGTGACGCGGGCGGCTTTTTGAAGCGTGCCGGCGCCGTTTTTGCGGGCGGCAAATTGCGAAAGAATCGTGGATGGGCTGGTTTTGGCATGGCGGAAGGATGGGTTGGTTTTGCCGCGAAACATGCCGCCTTTAGATAGCATGTCAATAAAGAAAAGCTATCTAACGGCTGTAGATTCAAAGACTGCACCGCATTAGAATCACCCTCGCATGGAGAACGAAGTGTCAGCCGAATTGACAGCCTTTGGAGAGGCCATTCGGCGTGCGCGCAAATCCAGTGGCAGGAGTCAGGAGGAGTTCGCGGAGCTTTGCGATTTGCACCGGACTTACATCGGCCAAATCGAGCGCGGCGAAAAAAATATCTCCTTTGTCAACATTTTGCGGGTCGCCAAATCGAGCGGGCGCAAGCCGTCGGCACTTTTTCGCGACGCCGGCTTGTGAGCGCGGGACGCGGGAGCATCCGTGGCCTTGGAGGGCCGGCCTCCGGGCCGGACATCCAGCGGCGGCTTCGGCGAAATTGCCGCCGGCGCTTCGGAGAACGCCATGTCTCCCATGCCTCACATGCCTCCCATTTCTTCCATTTTTCCGAAGGGAGAAACCCGCGTCTTCGAGGCTTACCCGCGGTACCTTCTGGGCTCGGTCTTCGCGCTTTCCCTGCCCGCGCGCAGCCACCGGGCGCGGGGGATTTGCATGATGGCCGCCGGGGCCTGGCCGGCGGAAAGCAGGGCCGCCATCGTGCGCATCGCCGAGTCGATGTGGGCGAAGAATTTTTTATACGCGCCGCAAAGGTAGTTCAGCCCCGGCTCGCCGTGCGGCGTCGTGAGAAACCGGTGCTTGGGGCACTCGCCGTGGCAGGCGAAGCGCACGGGGCACTCGCGGCAATGGCGCGGCAGCGCGCCGGTCTTGGCCTCGCCAAACGCCTGCTGGCCGGGCGAGTCCACCATCGCGCCCAGCGAGGCGGACAGCAGGTTGCCCAGCCTGTAGTGCGGGTAAACGTAGTGGTCGCACGCATACACGTCGCCGTTGTGCTCGACCGCGACGGCCCGCCCGCATTTTTCGGAGAACACGCAGATGCCCGCCGGCTCGCCCGCCCAGTTGGCGAGGGCGGCGTCGAATTGCTGCACGAAAAAACGGCCCACGTCGCGCCGCACCCATTCGTCGAAGATCGCGCACAGGAACTCGCCGTAATCCTTCGGGCGCACGCTCCATTCCGTCACCCGCGGGTCGGCCCCGTCGGCGTCGGGATGGTCCGGCGGCGGGGACAGCCACAGGCCGGACGCCGCCGCCCCGGTCGCCTCGGCGGCGCGCTCCACGATGGGGATGAACTGCATGTAGCCCGAGCCGGTCTCGCGCAGGAAGCGGTAAACCTCCGCGCCGCGGCGCGAGTTTTTTTTGTGCACGGTGGTGAGCGTGTTGAACTCGACCTTGTGGCGTTTGAGCACGTCGATGCCGCGCATCACGCGCTCGAAGGTCGGCCGCTGCCCCTTGTCCACGCGGTAGCCGTCGTGGATGTCGCGCGGGCCGTCCACGCTGATGCCGACGAGGAAGTTGTTTTTCGCCAGAAACCCGCCCCATTCGTCGTCGAGCAGGGTGCCGTTGGTCTGGAAGGCGTTGTGGATGACGCGGCCGATGCCGAAGCGTTTTTGCAGCTCCACCGCCTCGCGGAAGAAGTCGAGCCCGGCCAGCGTCGGCTCGCCGCCCTGCCAGGCGAAATGCACCTCGCGGCCGGGCTGCGAGGCGATGTAGTCGCGGATGTAGGCGACCAGCACCTCCCGGCTCATGCGCCGCCCGCCCTGCCCTTCGTAGAGGCGCGCCTTTTCGAGGTAGAAGCAATACGTGCAATCGAGATTGCAAACCGAGCCGATGGGCTTGGTCATCCCGTGGAAAGGCTGGCGTGCGATGGTGGTGGGAGGCGGGGGCATTGGACGATGAAAACAAGAAAAATGCCGCCCCCTCCCCGCAAGGTCAAGTGGCGGCCTCTTCCGCACCGGAAGGACCTGTGGGAATCTCCAAAAACCAGTTCTCAACCGCGAAAAGACACAAAAGGACGCGAAATAAATGATTCGTTTTTTTAACTGATGTTACGCGGCGTTGTCGTAGCGCAGGTTTCCAAACCTGCTTAAAAGCTCACGCCTGGCCGCGAGCCCGCAATCAGGCGTGAGCTTCGGAGCAGACTTGGAAGTCTGCGGTACGTCAGAGCTGCGTAACATCAGTTTTTTAATTTTTAGAGGTTCCCCCATGCCATGGACATGTTGCGCCGGGGCAACATATTGAGGGGGGGGCTGTCTTCCGCGGTGAGGCGCGTGGACCGTGCCAGTTTTTTTGTCTGATGGCGGGGTCAGCATCCCAGCACGGTGACATCGTTTTCCCTAAACCATTGGATGCGCCGGTCCCATGGGAGTTTCAGCGCGTCGGGGCGGCGGTCGAAGATGAGCAGGTAGCACGGCACGGGCCGGTCTTTTTTGGCGCGCAGGGCGGAGGAAAAGCGATCCCGATAGGCAAGCACCTGTCCGATGCCCTCGGCCTTGACCTTTTCAAAAGTCTGCCTGTTGCGCAGCAATTTGATTTCGATGATGTTCCATTCGCCCAGATATTCCACGGCGAGGTCCATGCTTTTGCGGCCGGCGGCATATTCGCGTTCGATGCGGCCTTCGCCGTTGGTGATGCGTTGCAGAAACGCCATCAGCAACAGGTGGGGAAACGCCTCGGTGTAGTTGGAGGTTTCCTCCCATGTCTCGGAATTCTCCTGCCAGAAGCCCTGGAATTCGCGCAGCAGCGCGTCCATGTCGAGGGCGCCGTCGGGCTTTTGCCAGCGGAAGGTCTCGCGCACCGGCAGCATGGCTTGCGCGCCCCAGGCGATTTCCCGGGCCAGCACTTCGCGGTAGATGGGGTTGGCGATGGCGGGCGGGCCGTTGCCGGCGGACACCAAGCCAAGGTCGATGCATTGGCGGAAGGCGTCGCTTCCGGCCATGTCGAGGTCGGTTTCCCCGGTGATCAGGGTCTCCATGATGTGGCGTATCCCGGGGTCTTGCAGCCGGTAGGCCAGTGCCTCAAGGTGGGTTTCCCGGGCCAGAATCATTTGTTCGCGCGCTTCGTGGATGTGCGCGGCGGTGACGGTTTCCGTGCTGGTTTCGTCGAGGATGCGCAGCGTCGCGCGTTTGAGCAGCGAGTTGACGAGCCACGGCTGGCCGCGGGATTGTTCCCAAGTGTAATCAAGCGCCTCCGGCGCGATTTGCTGGCCGGTTTCCGCCGTGCGCTGCGCAAAAAGCCGGGCGATGTCGTCGCGGGAAAAATTGCCGATGACGGCGGAATCCGCCTTGATGTTGAAGGGCGAGCCGGGGTTGACGGGCACGCCGCCTTTCGCGGCGGTGATGTAGTCCTTCAGGTCGCGCATCCCGACCAGGGCGATGGACACGGGGAAGGCGCCGATGCCGCGCCCGGCGAAACCGTCGCGCAACTGCCGCAGGAAGCTGATGAGCGCTTCGCCTTGCAGGACATCCGTTTCATCAAAGAGCACGACCAATGGTTTGGGGGCGATGAGCGCCGCCCAGTTGGTGAGGATGATGTTCAAGGAGCTGCCGGGCGCGCTGGCCGGTATTTCCGGGGCGGGCAGCCCGGATTTTTGCGCCCATCCTTGGATGGCCGTGCAGATTTCGGGCATGGCGCGCTCGATTTCGAGGAGGCCCTGGGCGCGCTCCACGCTCACGTAGCAGGCGAGGGCGTCGCCGCTGGCGTTGATTTTGCGCATCCAGCTTTTGAGGAAGGTGGTCTTGCCGGTCTGGCGCGGGGCGTGGAGCACCCAGTAGAGTTTGTCCTTGATGTAGCGGTGCAGTTGCGCGCCGATGAGCCGTTCGGCGGGCGGCAGCATGTAGTGGTCGTCGGGGTCGCAGGGGCCGGTGGTGTTGAAAAACCGGATGGAACGCTTTGGCATGGAGGAAGATTGAACGGGCCGGCCCCGCCACGGTCAAGCGGCAAGGCCTGGCTCACTCTTTGGAGGTGGTTCCGCCTTCGCGGGTTTCGGGCGGGGGTTTGGGTTCGGCGTCGGCGGGGGGGTAGGCGATGCGGGAGTGGAGCATGTTGAGGAGCGTGCGGACAAAACTGTCCTTGACCCGCGCCAGTTCGGCGAGCGTGAGCGGGCATTCGTCGAGCTGGCCGTCCTGCAGGCGTTCCGCGAAGAGGTGGCCGATGAGTTCGCCGAGGTGCTGCGGGGTCACGCGGCGCAGGGAGCGCGAGGCGGCCTCGACCGAGTCGGCGAGGTGGATGATGGCGCTTTCCTTGAAGCGCGGGCGGGGGCCGTCGTAGCGATAGGTGGTTTCGATGACTTTCAGGTGCTCGGGACGGAGGGGCGTGGGGGTGGCGGGGAGCGGCGGCTTGGAGCCGGCGGCGGGGAGCGGGGACTTGGAACCGGAGGCGGGGAGCGGGGGTTTGGAGCCGGCGGGCGGGTGGGTGGTGCCGGACGGGGCAAAGGGGATGCCGGTGGCGCTTTGCAGCCGGGTCTGGTTGAGCGCGCGCTGGAGGAAGAAACGGATGAGGGTGGTGCCGTGGTGCTGCTGGATGACGTCGATGACGGCGCGGGGGAGTTTGTGCTTGAGGGCGAGGTCCACGCCGTCCTTCACGTGCGCCTTGATGATGAGGGCGGAGAGGGAGGGGTTGCTTTCGTCGTGGGGGTTGGCGCGGTCGCGCTGGTTTTCGGTGAAATACTCGGGTTTGCCGGTCTTGCCGATGTCGTGGAACAGGGCGCAGACGCGGGCGAGCAGGGGGTTGGCGCCGATGGCGGCGGCGGCGTTTTCGGAGAGTTGCGCGACGACGAGGGAGTGGTGGTAGGTGCCGGGCGCCTCCATCTGCATGAAGCGCAGGAGGGGGTGGTTGTAGTCGGTGAGTTCGAGCAGGGTGATGTCGGTGGTGCGCTTGAAGAGGCCCTCGATCACGGGGAGGGTGCCGGCGACGATGACGCCGGTGAGCAGGCCGTTGCAGAGGCCGGCGAGCATTTGCGCGGGGACGGTGAAGGGGGCGCGCAGGATGGGCTGCTGGTCGATGATGCCGAGGAGGAGCGCGAAGATGGCGACCGTGAGGCCGCCGAGGGCGGTGGCGCGCACGACGGCGCCGCGGCGGCGGACTTGCCGGCAGAAAAAGATGCCGACCATCGAGGCGAGGAAGGTCACGACCAGCAGGTCGAGGCGGTTGCCAAAGATGACGCTGGCGAATATCGACACGAGCAGCGCCATGAAGACGGCCGAGCCGGCGTCGATCAGGATGGCGACAAGGAGCGTGGCGATGGCGGTGGGCGCGACATAGGGCAGCAGCGAGGCGATGGCGGAGTGCTGGATGAAATAGGGCAGCTCGCCCAGCCAGTAGGTGAAGCGGATGAGGCCGAGGTTGGCGAGGGCGACAAGGGCGAGGAGGGCGAGGCGGCCGTTGTTCTGGAGGGTCTCGCGGTCCTCGATGCGGATATAGACGACGCAGGCGATGACCATGGCGAGCACGAAGAGGACGCGGCGGAAAAACTCCAGCGCCTCGACGGTGTCGGCCCCGCCATGCTCGTAGAGATAACGGCGGTGCGCCTCCAGCATCTCGTATTGCTCGGGCGTGACGTGGATGCCGGGCTCGACGATGGTCTGGCCGCGCTCGACGTGGACGGTGACGGGCTGGAGGTTTTTGAGGGATTCCTCCTGGAGGCGTTCGGAGGCGTCGGTGTCGAAGACGAGGTTGGGGTTGAGGCCGTTGTGGAAGATGCGGAAGAGGGCGAGCAGGGTGCGTCCGTCGATGCCGGGGGTTTCAAGGTTGATGCGGAGGAAACGCTCGGCGGTTTCGAGCGACTGCACGGTGTGCTGCTCGCTGGCGCCGTCGGGTCGGCTGATGCGGAAAACGGAGACCTTGCCGGGCGCGCCGGGGGCGGCGAAAAGCGGGCTCTTGTCGTGGATGCCTTCCTGGTAGAGGCCGCGGAGGACGACGAGCGCGGACTCGATCAGCGCGCGGCGCGCGGCGGCGTCCCCGTAATGGAGCAGAGTGCGGATGTCGTTGATG